>NZ_JBEFNA010000006.1 GCF_040199715.1 Fusobacterium sp. SYSU M8D902 | reverse complement strand
CCGTAAACGCTGAAAGTACTTGGAGGGAAGCCTCCTGGGAGGATAGGAACTTGCCAAGCTTTTTTTTATTTTTTGGAGAATATCAAAAAAATAGTTAAAATAGGTGTAATTATTTTGAACTATTAAAAGAGATATGATATAATAAAGAAAGTAAAAAGGAGGGGGAAAATGAGATATCCTATAGATTTACATATACATACTTCTGCTAATCCACATGCTTATAGTACATTGGAAGAGAATATAAGAAGTGCAAGAGAAAAAAATATGAAAGTGATAGCAATAACAAATCATGGACCGGCATTACAAGATTCACCCCACTGGTGGAGTTTAGTGAATATGCGTGTTATTCCTGAATATGTAGGAGAGTTAAGAGTATTAAAAGGTGTTGAAACTAATATTATAGATGAAAATGGTAATTTTGATATAAATCAGAGAATTTATGATGTGATGGATATTATTCTGTGTGGTTTACATACTGTTGAAGCATATGGAGATCCTACAAATATAATAAAGAATACAAAAGCTGTAGTAAATATGATAAGAAGTCAAAAAATAGATATTATGGTACATTTAGGAAATCCACAATTTCCATTGGAGTATGAAATTGTAGTTCAAGAAGCTACTAAAGCAGGAGTGGCAATTGAACTAAATAACTCATCTCTAAGAGCTTCAAGAAAAGGTTCTGAAGTAAATTGTAGAAAGATATTGGAGCTATGTAAAAAATATGATACCTATGTGTCATTGGGAACAGATTCACATATCTCCTATGATATAGGTGAGTTTTCAAAAGTACAGGAGTTAATAGATGAAATTGGATACCCTATGGAGAAGATTTTAAACTTTTCTGTTGAAAATTTAGAGGCATTTTTAAAAGAAAGAAAAGAGAAAAGAGTAAAAAACATATAAAAAAACAGATGTAATTTTATACTTTACTTAATTTATTACACGTGTTATAATTAACCTAGCTTAATTTAAGGAGGTAATTTTAATATGGTAAAAATTGGAGATTTAAGTATAAAAACACCGATAATACAGGGTGGTATGGCTATTAGAGTCTCAATGGCTAAACTGGCAGCAGCAGTGGCTAATGAAGGTGGATTAGGAGTAATAGCAGGAACAACTTTAAGTATAGAGGAATTAAAATCTGAAATAAAAAAAGCTAGAGATATGATAGTTAATAAAGGTGGAGCATTGGGTGTTAACATAATGTATGCAGCTACTAATTTTATGGAATTAGTTAAGGCTTCCATTGAAGAAAAAGTAGATGTTATCATATTTGGAGCTGGATTTTCAAGAGATATATTTGAAGTGGCAAAAGGGACAGGAGTAAAAATTGTGCCCATAGTTTCTACATTAAAACTAGCTAAAATATCTCAAAAATTGGGAGCAGATGCCATTGTGGTAGAGGGTGGAAATGCTGGAGGACATTTAGGAACTGATTTGGACTCTTGGGATATAGTGGAAGATATAGCAAAAAATGTAGATATTCCAGTATTTGGAGCAGGTGGAGTAATAACTCCAGAAGATGCTCAAAGAATGATGAATTTAGGAGTTTCAGGGGTACAGATGGGAAGTAGATTTGTTGCTTCTGAAGAGTGTGAGATAGATAGAAAATTTAAAGAGATGTATATCAATGCCAAAGAGGGAGATATAGTAAGGATGATGAGTTCAGCTGGTTTACCAGCCAATGCTATAATAAGCCCCTTTGTAGAAAAGATTAGAGAAGATAGAGCTGATAGACCAACTAAGTGTATAAAATGTTTGAAGAAATGTACCTACAAGTTTTGTGTGAATGAGAGATTAGTGAGAGGGCATTCAGGTGACTTTGAAGGTGGAATTTTCTTTGCGGGAAAAGATGCTTGGAAAATCAATGAGATACTATCTGTTAAAGAGATATTTGACAGATTTAAAAAAGTATTTAAAGAATAAGATAATAATTTAGGAGGATTTATGGAAAATAACAAAATCTGTAAACTACTGGGAATAAAATACCCAATATTTCAAGGAGCAATGGCTTGGATAGCTAATGGGAACTTAGCAGGACACGTATCTAGAGATGGAGGATTGGGAATAATTGCTGGTGGAGGAATGCCAGTTGAGATATTAAGACAAGAGATAAGAAAGGTAAAAGAGATCACATCTAACCCTTTTGGAGTAAACTTAATGTTGATGATGGAAGATATAGAGAAACAAATAGATGTTTGTATAGAAGAGAAAGTACCAGTAGTAACAACAGGTGCAGGGAATCCAGGACCTTATATGGAGAAATTAAAAAATGCAGGAATAAAAGTTATTCCAGTTGTAGCATCAGTGGCACTTGCTAAAAAAATGGAAAAAATAGGAGCAGATGCTGTTATAGCTGAAGGTATGGAAGGTGGAGGACATATTGGTACAATAACTACAATGTCTCTATTACCACAAGTAGCTGAGGCTGTTTCTATTCCAGTTATAGGTGCAGGTGGAATAGCTAGTGGAAAGCAGTTTTTAGCAGCTCTTTCTCTAGGAGCTGAAGGAGTGCAAGTTGGAACAAAATTCTTAGTAGCTAAAGAGTGTACAATACACGAAAATTATAAAAAGGCAATTTTAAAAGCTAAAGATAGATCAACAGTTTCAACAGGAAATTATACTGGTCATCCTGTAAGAGTTATTGAAAATAAATTTGCTAAACAGATATTAGAGATGGAAAAGGTAGGAGCTCCAAAAGAGGAGATCGAAAAGATGGGAGTAGGAAAATTAAGATTGGCTGTTGTAGATGGAGACACAGATAATGGAAGCGTTATGGCTGGTCAAGTAGCAGCAATGGTAAATACTCCAATGACAACAAAAGAGATACTAGAAAGTTTTATGAGAGAGCTAGAAGAGGAAAAAGCAAAACTTATAGCTAGAATTGACTCTTGGAAATAGTAGATAACTAAAAATTTAAAATAAAATTATAAATATATGAAAGGAAAAACTTACTTTTAGTAACTAATGCTTATTATGGTGGTTTTTCCTTTTTTAGTTGTAATATCATCTCTTTTTATATTGAAATCAATTATTCTCTATGATACAATATAAAGTAGTTTAAATAAGGAAAAGAGGTAGAAATGAAAAGATTTTCTCTTTTAATTCAATTAAAATTTATTTATATGTATGTTCTGTTGTATCTAATAATTGGATATTTCTATGACAGTAAAATAAAGATGCTTGGATATTATGATATTTTGGAGCAGTATTTTGGAAATTTCATTGTTTTTATGATTTTTATTTTAATGTTACATCTATACTCCCTTTTTATAAAATGTAAAAGAAATAGAATGGTCTATGGAATCAGATTAAATTTCTTTGTAATATTGGGAGTTTCAACAGTTTTTCTTGGTGGACTTTATAACTTGGGATTACCTTTCAAAAAAATAGTGGCTGATGAGGTAGTTTTAGAAAATTCAATCAGAATGTTTTTATATCAGTATAAGCTAGGAACAGTATTGACTTATTCATTTAACTACTGTATAAGCAATATCTATTTTAACTATTTCTATGTGAGCTTATATGTATTGATTTTTATTTCGTTATTTTTCTTGATTGCTAAGAAGTTGAGAGTGACTATTACCTCTATAATTGTCCATAGAAGAGAGGAAAAAAGACGAAGAATAGAGAAACAATTAATTCAAGAGCAGATAGAATTGATGGAAGCAATGGAGAGAAGAGAGAGGGAACAGAAGATCTTAGAAGAGGAAAAGGAGAAGGTAGAAGATGATACTAGCATCTAAATCACCTAGAAGAAAAGAGATTCTAGAGAGTGTAGGATTTAATTTAAAAATTATAAGTGTAGATATAGATGAGTGTAGTGATGAGATTGATATTTGTGATAAGATAAAGGATATTGCTTATAAAAAAGTAAAAGCAGTAGCAGATAGATATCCAGATGAATATGTAGTAGGAGCAGATACAATAGTTGAATTAGATGGAGAGATAATAGGAAAGCCTAAAGATGAGAGAGAAGCCTACGAAATATTAAAAAGATTGTCAGGTAGAACTCACAATGTGATAACAGCATATTCATTTATAAATAGAAAAAAGAATTTGGAAATAAAAGATTGCTCAGTAACTAAAGTATACTTTAAAGAGTTGAGTGATGAGATGATTGAGTGGTATATAGGAACTAAAGAGCCAATGGATAAAGCAGGAGCCTATGGAATTCAAGAGAAGGGAGCTATATTTGTAGAGAAAATAGAGGGTGATTTTTTTACAGTGATGGGATTCCCAATAGAGAGATTTATGGAAAGATTATTAAATCTAGGAGTAAAATTAAAAGAGATTGAAAGAATATAATATATGAAGTTAGAGGTGTGTAATGAGAAAAATATTTAATAAATTTTTAGGGATATTTTCAGAGGATTTGGGGATTGATTTAGGAACTTCAAATACTTTGGTTTGTATTAGAAATAGAGGAATAATACTGAATGAGCCTTCTGTAGTAGCTTTGAATAACAAAACTAAAGATGTTTTTGAAGTTGGAGATAGAGCCAAATTGATGATAGGAAGAACTCCTGGGAGTATTCAGACAATAAGACCATTAAAAAATGGAGTTATTGCAGATTATGAGATAACTGAAAAAATGTTGAGAAGCTTTTTAAAAAAGGTAAATCAGAAAAAAGGATTATCTAGTCCAAGAGTTATAATCTGTGTTCCTGCTGGAGTAACACAAGTTGAAAAGAGAGCTGTTATAGATGTAACAAGAGAAGCTGGAGCAAGAGAAGCTTATTTGATAGAGGAGCCTATGGCAGCTGCAATAGGAATAGGATTAAATATATTTGAACCAGAGGGAAATTTAATAATAGATATCGGTGGTGGAACATCAGAGATAGCTGTAATATCTTTAGGTGGAATAGTAAAAACTTCATCTTTTAGAGTGGCTGGAGACAGATTGGATAGTACAATAATAGATTATGTAAGACAGAAGCACAATCTATTAATAGGAGAGAGAACAGCTGAAGAGATCAAAAAAACAATAGGAGCAGTTATTGATTTAGAAGAGGATGAGGTTATCGAGATAAGTGGAAGAAACGCTTTAAATGGATTACCTAGAGATATAAAAATATACTCTTCTGAGATAGTAGAAGCTTTGGGAGACTTAGTACAACAGATAATTGAAGAGGTGAAAGTTATATTGGAAAAAACACCACCTGAATTATCTTCGGATATTAAGAGAAAAGGAATATATATAACTGGAGGAGGAGCTCTTTTAAGAGGAATAGATAAAAAGATATCTGAGAACTTAAACCTAGAGGTAAAAATATCAGATGATCCACTAAATGCAGTAATAAATGGAATACAAATTTTATTAAAGAATTTTGAGACATATAAAAAAGTGTTGATATCTCCTGAAAGTGATTATTAAGAAAGAAAGAGGAAAAATATGAAAAAATTGATAACTCTATTTTTAATAACATATATTTTTTCATATGCAAACTATCTCATTACTAATAGTGAGATAGTTCTTTTTTATGATAAAGAGTATAATAGCATAAAATATATAAGAGGTGATGTTTTTAATAAAACAGATATCTCAAAATTAGAGGGGAGTTTAATTTTAAATAACAATGAGATAATTCCTTTAAATAAATATTTTATTAGTGCAGAAATGGTTACTCAAAACAATATTTTAAAATTAAACTATAGAATTAAAGAGAAAGATATAAGTGTTTATATCATTCCCTCAATGAGTGAGAGAGATAAGCTATATTTTAAAGTTGAATTGGGAGAGTTTAAAAGAGAGGCTAAAAATATAGATTTCGCATTAAAAATAATACCTCAATATGAGAATAGATATGTTGATTTTAATGAAAAAAATAGTTCATACTCATATGATGATTTTTATATTAAGGCTGAAAATTATCAAGGAAAGTTATATATTACAAGGGATTCACAGTTGGAAGATTTAAATTTAGAAGAGGTAAAAAATAAGGTAAAAAAATATCAAGATGATAGCTTATATTACATTGTAAAGGATATTGAAAAAGAGAGAGATTTAGTTTTAGTAATTAAATTTTATCAAGAGTTTCAAAAAGATCCTCAAATATTAAATCAGGATATATTTGCAAATGAGATTGATTACTGGGAGAAAAATGGTTATGATAATAAATTTACTGAAAAGAAAGTTATTTTTCGAAAGGAGCTTGAAAATTTACAGATAATGAGCTCTAGAAGTATCATACCAAATAGAATAGATTATACAAAAAGTGAAAAAAATTTAAATACAAAGATAAAATTATACTACTTGAACACTCTATATGATAAAGGGTTTAATGCAAATAAACTTTTTGAAGATATAAACATAAGAAAGAGTGAAAATGAAGCTATAATATATTATACTTTTCTTTTTAGATATTTAAATGATAGTGAAAATACCCTCAATGGAAATCTATTAAAGGGGAAGATAATGCCAGAGGTACTCTCTTTGTTAGATTATTTAGAGGAAGTAGATGATGAGGTTATAAATATTAGAAATAATATAAATAGCTATTATTGGTACTATCAGTTAATAGAAGCTATTCAAGAAAGAGAAGAGTTTCAAAGTGAGAGAGAGTTCATAAAAAATAAGAAAGAGTTTCTTTTAAACTATTTGAATAGAAATTTTGTGAGTGAGAATGGTTTAAAAAGTAGAAAAAATAGTAAAAGAATTAACTATAAAAATATAAAATATATTGATTTTTTACCTCAAGAGGAACAGTTAAAGCTATTAAGAAAGGATTATAAAGAGAATTACAATAGTCGTTATGGAGTTTTAATTCATGGAAAAGATGTGGATAGAATAGATTTAAATTATAATCTTGCTTTTATCTCAAAGTTATACAAAAATGGAGAGAGCTTTTTAGCAGACAAGTTATTTTTTAATATAAAAAACTATATTAAAAGAAATAACTACTATGTATCTAACTATATATATTTAACTGGAGATAATATCCCAGGTATAGATGGAGAAACTTTATATTTATACTTTATAGCAGAAGAGTACAGGGAGAAATATGGAGATTAAAAATAAGATTGAAGCAATTCTTCTCTTAGGTGGAGATGAAGTTAAGATAAAAGAGTTATCTAAGTTTTTTTCCATTCCTTTAGATGAAGTATTAAAGATATTAGAGGAATTAAAAGAGGAGAGAAGAGAGAGTGGAATAAATATAGAGATAGATGGTGAGGTTGTAAGTTTAGCAACTAATCCAATCTATGGAGAGGTAATAAATGATTTTTTCCAACAGGAGAGCAAACCTAAAAAACTTTCAGGAGCAGCACTGGAGACACTTTCAATAATAGCTTATAGGCAACCTATAACAAAGGGAGAGATAGAAGCTATTAGAGGTGTATCTGTAGATAGAATAATCCAAAATTTGGAGGAGAAAAAATTTATAAGAGTGTGTGGAAAGAGAGAGACAATAGGAAGACCAAATTTATATGAGGTAACTAATAAATTTTTAGGTTATATAGGAATAAAAAAAATCGAGGAATTACCTAATTATTTAGATGTGAGAGGAAGTGATGAAGATAGAGGAGATCAGAATAAATAAGTATCTAGCTTCTTTGGGAGTAGGTTCAAGAAGAGAGATTGATAGATTGATAGAAGAGGGAAAAATAAAGGTCAATGGAGAGATAATCTCAGCTGGAATAAAGGTAACAGAGGAAGATGAGATTGAGGTAAGGGGAAAGAAAATTGAAAAAACTGGGGAGAAGAAAGTGTACTATATGCTAAATAAACCCTTGGAGATATTGAGTTCAGCTAAAGATGATAGAG
Source organism: Fusobacterium sp. SYSU M8D902 (assembly GCF_040199715.1). Taxonomy (NCBI): domain Bacteria; kingdom Fusobacteriati; phylum Fusobacteriota; class Fusobacteriia; order Fusobacteriales; family Fusobacteriaceae; genus Fusobacterium; species Fusobacterium sp. SYSU M8D902. The sequence continues at coordinate 75,971 of NZ_JBEFNA010000006.1, read as the reverse complement.
GAAGAAAAACTGTTGTAGATCTAATCAGATGTAAGGAGAGAATATTTCCTATTGGAAGATTGGACTACAATACAACAGGACTGATTCTACTTACTAATGATGGAGAGTTATTTAATAGAGTGATACACCCTCGTTCAGAGATATATAAGGAGTATTATGTTAAGGTGTTGGGGGAGATAAAGGAAAGCTCTATAAAAAAGCTTGAGAATGGAGTTGAGTTGGAAGATGGTAAAACTCTGCCTGCATATGTAAAAGTATTATCTAAAGAGAGAGGAAAGAGTGAGCTATTGATCTCTATAAGAGAGGGAAGAAATAGACAGGTGAGAAGAATGTTAGATGCAGTTAATCACCCTGTAGTTATTTTGAGAAGAGAGAGAATAGGGAAGCTAGCTTTGGGTAAATTAAGAGTAGGAGAGTATAGAGAGTTGACAGCAGAGGAAGTAAAATACCTATATTCTTTATAATTAAATTATGTTATAATATAGGGTAAAAACAAGTATAATAGGAGGCAAAAATATGGCATTAACAAGAGAAGAGGTTTTAAATGTAGCTAAACTTGCTAGATTAAAATTTCAACCTGATGAAATTGAAAAATTTCAAATAGAATTAAATGACATACTTGGATATATTGATATGTTGAACGAAGTGGAAACTGAAGAAGTTACAGCTATGACACAGGTAAATTCACAAGTAAATAACTTGAGAGAAGATATAGTGAAAGAATCTTTAACAGTTGAAAAAGCACTTTCAAATGCTCCAGATTCTGGTGATGGTGCAATAATAGTACCAAAAGTAGTTGGTTAATTAGAATAGAAGAAGATTAGTAGATAATCATAGAGAGTGTGGTATCTATTAAAACTAAGGAGGATTTTTTTAATGGAGAATTTGTATAAATTATCTGCCTTTGAAATAAGAGAGAAGATTTTAAAAGGTGAAGTAAAATCAGAAGATTTAGTTCAAAAAATATTTGAAAGAATAGAAAAAATAGATAGTAATATTGGAAGTTTTGTTTCTTTAAGAAAAGAAAAAGCTTTACAAGAGGCTAGAACAATTGATGAGAAGATAAAAAATGGAGAAAAAGTGGGAGAGTTAGCAGGGGTACCAGTAGCTATAAAAGATAATATGGTATCTGAAGGAGATAAGACAACTGCTTGTTCAAAAATTTTATCAAACTATACAGGTATATATGATGGAACAGTTGTAAAGAAATTAAAAGAGGCAGATGCAATCATAATAGGAATAACTAATATGGATGAGTTTGCTATGGGAAGTACAACAAAGACATCTATTCATCACATCACAAGAAACCCTTGGGATAATGAGAGAGTACCAGGAGGGAGTAGTGGAGGAGCTGCTGCTAGTATAGCTGCTCAAGAGGCATATATCTCTTTAGGATCTGATACTGGTGGAAGTATAAGACAACCAGCTTCATTCTGTGGAGTAGTTGGAATGAAACCTACTTATGGAAGAGTATCAAGATATGGACTTATGGCTTTTGCTTCATCTCTTGATCAAATAGGACCAATAGCTAAAAAAGTTGAGGATATAGCTTTAGCTATGAATGTTATAGCTGGTCCTGATGATTATGATGCAACTGTTGTAAATTGTGAAGTTCCTGATTATACTCAGTTTTTAAATCAAGATATAAAGGGAATGAAAATAGGAGTACCTAAGGAGTACTTTATAGATGGAATAAATCCAGAAGTTAGAAAGATAATGGATAGCTCTTTAGAAAAATTTAAAGAGTTAGGGGCAGAGATAGTTGAAGTTTCTCTACCACATACAAAATATGCTGTTCCAACTTACTATGTAATAGCTCCAGCTGAAGCAAGTTCAAACTTAGCTAGATTTGATGGTGTAAGATATGGATATAGAAGTGAAAATATAGAAAATATAAATGATCTATATATTAACTCAAGAAGTGAAGGTTTTGGAGATGAGGTAAAAAGAAGAATTATGATAGGAACTTATGTTTTAAGTGCTGGTTTCTATGATGCATACTTCAAAAAAGCTCAAAAAGTAAGAGCAAAGATAAAAGATGATTTTGAAAAAGCTTTTGAAAATGTAGATATAATATTCACTCCTGTATCACCAACAACAGCATTTAGATTAGATGATAAAAAGACACCAATAGAGTTATACCTAGAGGATATATTTACAATTTCAGCAAACTTAGCTGGAATACCAGGAATTTCAATTCCAGCAGGAAAAGTAGAGGAATTACCTGTAGGAATTCAATTGTTGGGAAAACCTTTTGGAGAGGGAGAGTTGATCAAAGCTGGATCAGCTTTTGAAAAAGTAAGAGGAGAATGGGAGCTTCCTGAATTAGATTAGGAGAAAAGGAGAAAAGATATGAGAGAATGGGAATCAGTAATCGGGCTTGAAGTCCACCTACAATTAAAAACTGGAACAAAGGTTTGGTGTGGTTGTAGTGCTGACTATGATAATGCTGAATCAAATACAAATACTTGTCCTATCTGTTTAGGACATCCTGGAGCATTACCTAAACTTAATAAAAAAGTAGTAGAATATGCAGTAAAAGCTGGGTTAGCTTTAAATTGTAAAATAAATAATGAAAGTAGTTTTGATAGAAAAAACTATTTTTATCCAGATACACCTAAAAACTATCAAATAACACAATTTGATAAATCATATGCTGAAAAAGGTTCATTAGAGTTCAAATTAAACTCTGGTAGAGAGGTAAAAGTAGGAATTACAAAATTACAGATAGAGGAGGACGCAGCTAAATCAATACACGCTGAGCATGAGTCTTTGATCAACTTTAATAGAGCGTCTATACCATTGATAGAGATAATTTCAGAACCAGATATGAGAAGTTCTGAAGAGGCTTATGAGTATTTGAACACTTTAAAGAGTGTTATTAAATATACAGGTGTAAGTGATGTTTCAATGGAATTAGGATCTTTAAGATGTGATGCTAATATATCTGTAATGGAAAAAGGATCTAAAGTTTATGGAACTAGAGTTGAAGTAAAAAACTTAAACTCATTTAAAGCAGTAGCAAGAGCTATAGATTATGAGATAGGAAGACAGATCGAAACTATTGAAAATGGTGGAAAAATTCATCAGGAGACAAGATTGTGGGATGAGGAATCTCAAACTACAAAAGTGATGAGAAGTAAAGAAGAAGCAATGGATTATAGATATTTTCCAGAGCCAGATCTTTTAAAGCTTGTAATAACTGATGAAGAGATAGAAGCTATTAGAGAGACTATGCCAGAATCAAAAGTTGAAAAAATCGAGAGATTTATAACTGAGTATGGATTACCAGAGTACGATGCTAATATTCTATGTGAAGATATAGAGTTAGCTGATTATTTTGAAGGTGTAGCAAAATCTTCAAATAATGGAAAACTTAGTGCAAACTGGATAATGACAGATGTTATGAGAGTTTTAAAAGATAAGAATGCAACTATTGAGGAGTTTACAATCTCTGCTGAACATCTAGGTCAAATAATAGCTTTGATAGAGAAGGGAACAATCTCAACTAAGATTGCAAAAGAGTTATTTGAGATTAAATTAACAGATGAGAGAACACCTGAAGAGATAGTAAAAGAAAAAGGAATGGTTCAAGTAGCTGATACAGGAGCTATAGAAGCTATGGTAGATGAGGTAATTGCTAACAATCCTAAGATGGTAGAGGACTATAGAAACTCTGATGAGGGAAGAAAACCAAGAGTGTTAAAAGGACTTATTGGACAGGTTATGAAGCTTTCTAAGGGAAAGGCAAATCCTACATTAGTAACAGAGATAATGACTAATAAATTATAAAAATAAATTAATTGTAAAAAAGGGAGGAATTAACTAGTTTGTTAAGGTTAATTTTCTCCTTTTTTTTAATATTAAAAAATAGCAAAAAAATAATTTGTCATATTCAAGACATAAAATAATGATACTCTTTCTTTGTAAATGAAAAGCAAGGAGATAATAAAATGAAAAAAATAATAGCTGTATCACTATTTTTAACATCTATAGCTGGTTACGCCATGGAGGATCACAACAGTAATCATAAGATGGAGAGTTCTAGTCACCATTCTCATATGACTAAGTTTGAAAAGAATAGAGAGATAAAATTTGAAAGAGAACTATTAGTACCACCACTTTTAAAAGGAAAGCTTATAGACAATACAAGAGTTTTTAATTTAGATATAAAAAAAGGTGAATGGGAATTTTTAAAAGGAAAAAAAACTGAAACCTATGGATATAATGGTCCAATATTAGGCCCTGTTCTAGCTTTAGAAAAGGGAGAGAAGACTAGAATTAATATATCGAATAGTTTATCAGAGGAAACAACAGTTCATTGGCATGGAGCTATTGTTTCTCAAGAATCAGATGGAGTTCACAATTCAGATATTTTACCTAATAGTAAAAAGACAGTTGAATTTACATTGAATCAACCAGAGGCTACTCTGTGGTTTCATCCACACCCAATGCATAAGACAGCTCAACAAGTGTACAAAGGCTTGGCAGGATTGATATATTTAAGTGATGAGAAGAGTAATGAATTAGCTATTCCAAGAGAGTATGGATTCAATGATTTTCCGATAGTCATTCAAGATAAGAAGCTATCTTCAGAGGGGAAGTTGGAATATAAAACAAATCATATGGAGAAAATTCATGGGAAATCGGGAGGATATTTAATGGTAAATGGAATCGTTTCACCATATATGAATATTCCAAAAGGTTTAACAAGATTGAGAGTTATCAATGGAAGTAATGCAACAAATTACAACATTGATTTATCAAATAGAAGCTTTTTTCAAATTGCTAGTGATGGAGGACTTTTAACTTCTCCTGTGGAGATGAAAAAACTTATTTTAGCTCCTGGTGAACGTGCTGAGATTATTGTAGATAGTGAAATCTTAGAGACAAAAGATTATCTGTATATAAATGGTGTTAAAGCCCTTGAGTTTAGAAAAACTAATAGAGAAAGTTTGACTAAACTTCCAAAAAATCTAAGTATTTTACCTGAAATTAAAGATGATTTAACAAAGTTAAAAACTTTGAATTTTACTTTAAAAACTACTTCTAAATCTAATACAATAAATGGAGAAGTATTTGATATGGAAAAGATGAATTTCCAAGTAAAAAAAGGTGAGAAACAGATTTGGAATATTGTAAATAGTGATGGAATGATGGATATGCCACACCCTTTCCATGTACATGGAGCTCAATTTAGAATACTAGAAAGAAATGGACAACTTCCTCCACTTAATGAACAAGGATGGAAAGATACTGTAAATTTAAAAGCTGGAGACAATGTTAAGATTTTAGTTGAATATAAAACAGATGGTATAACTGTTTATCATTGCCATATTTTAGAGCATGAGGAAACAGGAATGATGGGACAATTTCAAATTATTGATAGATAGACCTAACCTTAACTACACTATTCTTTCCTTTCAACTACTAAATTAGTGTAGGTAAAAAATGAAAAAGAGAAAACTCTACTTAAGTAGGATTTTCTCTTTTTCTTTATAAAGAATGGTTATTTATTTTTTATGATCAGCAGAAAGAATACCTGAACCAATTAATAGCCCCAGAATAACATTTGTTAAGATTATACCTAAGATAATTTCAACTATTACTAAAAATTGACCAATAGGAACAATGGGATAGATATCTCCATATCCAGTAGTAGAGATTGTTATAAAACTAAAATATATGTGCTTCATATAAAAATGAAAACTAGGCATACTAGGATCTATACCATGAAATATAGGTTCATTAGATAAAAGACTTAAAAGTGTATATATGAGTCCAAAACTTATGGCTATTGTAATATAGGTAGTTATTACAATTCCAATATCTTTTATCATTATCTTTCTTCTTCTTTTAAAGAAATCTACTATCACGTATTTGAGAAGAATCACGTGAGAAATTATTAAAAGAGAAACATTAAAGAATGATAGAAAGTTGAGTATATACTGAATTTTAATATTATTCTCATTTAAATTTAAAGAAAAATCTACTATAGGAATAAGTAGTAGATAGTAAAGTATTAGAATAGTAGCTTTTATAGGTCCATCTTTAAACAGAAAGTTTCTCTGTTTTATAAAGACTAAGGGTAGAATATCAAAAAATATTTTTATTCCAGTAAAAATTATCTCAGCTGAATTAAATCTATATTCTACTATACCATGAACAAAAATAGAGATAAAAAAAGAAAGTATAAATGCTATGGTAGTTACTTTAAAAAAATGGATAATTTGTGTTTTTTGATAAAGTTGCATAGAAATCTCTCCTTAAGTTTTCTAAAAAATACTAAATTTTAGTTTTTCTTCTCTCTCTAGTTGAAGGAAAACCAAGTTCCTCTCTATATTTTGCAACAGTTCTTCGAGCAATTTTAAAATTTCTCTCTCTCAGTAGAGATGCTAGTTTTTCATCAGAATAGGGAGAGTTTTTATCTTCATTATTTATAAACTCCTCCAATAGAATCTTAATTGTAATAGAGGTAGAGTCACTGATAAAAAGTGATTTGAAAGAGATAATCCCCTGTGGAGTCTCCAAATACTTATCTTTTATAGCTCTAGAAATAGTTGATTCATGAAGTCCTAACTCTTTAGCAATATCTTTTAAAATTAGAGATTTTAAAAAATTACTACCAAAAAAGAAAAAATCACGCTGTTTAACCAATAGAATTTCTAAGATTTTAGAGAGTGTTTGATACCTTTTCTCCAAACATTTAATAATATTAATAGCTGTATAGATAGAGTTCTTATTAGCTTCGTTACTATTGATATATGAAGAGTTTAGATTAATTTTGGGAATAGCCTCCTCATTTATTTTAAATATTAAAGTTCCATCATTTATCTCTATTTTAGCTTCTGGAACAATATAGTTAGTACTGTCATTGACAATATAACCTCTAGAAGGAATAGGAGATAGGGTTCTAATTAATTTTAAATAATCTAAGATCTCATCCTTTGTTATATTTAATTTACTTGAAATTAACTCAAAATTTTGGTTGGCAATATCTTCTAAATGGTTATCAATTAAAAGAAAGAGAACCTCATCATCAATTTGTTTATATCTTAACTGTATTTTTAAACAATCTTTTAAATTTTCAGCTCCAACTCCTACAGGCTCTAGAGAATAGATTATATTAAAAGCTTCATTGAGGGACTTAGTAGATAGCTTTAGAAGTTTTTTAATCTCAAGTTTTCCCATTGCTAAATATCCTTTTGAATCCAAATTATTAATAATAAATATACAGATCTCTCTAAGTTTAGCTGAGATTTTTAAGTATCTTATCTGCTCCTCTAAAATATCAAATAGAGTCTCTTCTTTGGACATAAATTCAAGAGGGGAGATATACTCATCACTGTTAGATTTAAAAGAAGATTTAGAAGAATAATTAATCTCTATAGCTGGATTTACAACTGCTTCTTTTTCAATGTACTCTCTAAGTTTAGATGAAGACATCTGTAAAATATTCATAGAAGTTTTCATCTCTTGAGTAAGTATAAGTTTTGCTTCCTGTTTTAAATTTAATGAAAAATCCAATGTAAACACACCCCCTTATTTTAATAAAAAAAGATGGCTTTAAAATAAAGTCATCTTTTTTAACTAAATTTAATTAATTATTTTTCCTCTTCAATCTCTTCTTCAATAACATCTACAAGTTCTTTGTCATTATCATCATGTGAACCATCTACAATTTTAGTGATGAAGCCCATAAGATTAATTAAAACGTAAAAGAATGACACTATAAATAAACTATATTTTAGTGTAGCTATTACAACTATGATAAAAATACCAACAAATTTTTTAGGAATGAAGGCAAATGATTTATCAGGAGTCTTAAATTTAATTGTACTAACCATCAATACTGCAGCAATAACAGTAATTGCCATAAAAATATCTAGATTAAAGAAATCAATATTATAATTTTGTTTTAGATAGTATGAGATTAAATAGTATGAACATACCATAGCAGCAGCGTTAGGAATAGGCATTCCACTAAAGTCACCCTTTTCATTAGAAGCCACTGTTATTATATTAAATTTTACAAGTCTCATTACTCCACAAAGAGCATATATAAATGATACTGGAACAATAAAAGCACTAGCAGCAGTATATTGAACAAGTATAGAGTAAACTAATAAGCTTGGAGCTAATCCAAAAGATATAGCATCACAAAATGAGTCAAACTCCTTACCAAATTCACTAAAAGCATCTAATTTTCTAGCTGTTTTACCATCTAAACCATCACATACCATAGCCAATACAATAAACCATATAGCTTGAATAAAATTCCCTTTGATTGAAGCAGTGATACTCAAATATCCTAAAAACATATTTGCAGCTGTGATTGCATTAGGAGCAATATATTTTCTTTTAACCATTCTTAAATTCATCTCCTTAAAAAACTATGATCATTAAATTCTAACACAAAAATGCGATTTTTTCAACATTAAACAAAAAAAATAGACAAATTAATATCTTTATATACACTTAATGTATTTTTTAAATATGGGTAAAGATCTCACTAAATATGAGTGAATTTGATTTAATAAAGGGAGAAATAAAAAATAAATTGAAAAATTGATAAAAATTGTATAAAATCAAAGTATAATAGTAATGGAGGAGAGTAGAGTGGATAGAAAAAAATTTCAAAATATGTTTCAGGAGATGGATGATTATCTATTAGCTTCGCTTTGTGATGATATAGAGCTATGTGAAGAGATAGAGTTTCCAGTTTATAGTAAATATTTTTACCCTCCACAACTTTGCAAAAAGATTTCTGAAATGAATATAGGAGGAATAGGATTTGTTCTGTGTGGACTAAATAATGATTGTGAAAAAAATATGATAGCTATTTTACCTAGAGATTATCCAGTAGAGCAGTTATACTTTCCTGTGAAGTATTTTAAAATAACAAATAAATCAAAATTTAAGGAGCTAGAGCATAAGCACTATTTAGGAACAATAATGTCCTTAGGAATAAAGAGAGAATTGATGGGAGATCTAGTTGTAGAAGATAACTGTTGCTATGGAGTGGTGATGGAAGATGTATTTACATATCTGTCGGAAAATCTTACTGAGATAGGAAGAAATCCTGTTGAAATAGAGGAGATAACAGCTGAAAATATACCTCAATTGAAATATGAGGAGATAGTGGATAGTGTCAGTTCTATAAGATTGGATAATATTGTTTCAGTTATGATAAATAACTCTAGAGGAAAGAGCTTAGAGTTAATTGAAAGTGGTGAGGTAAGTGTTAATTATATAGTGGAAAAAGAGAAGAATAAATCTATAAAAGAGGGAGATATAGTAACAATAAGGAGAAGAGGAAAATTTATATTTGAAAGGATAATGGGAGAGAATAAAAAAGGGAAAATAAGAGTTGTAGTAAAAAAATTTATTTAAACAAGAGGTGAACTATGAAGAAAAAGGTTGGATTAGTACTGGGGATAATCATTGTAATTTTAGGAGGAGTTTATTTTTCTAAAAACTATATAATAAAAAAGGTATTAGAGAGTAAATTAACAGAGATAAATAAGGGAAAGGTTGATATAGGAAGAGTAGATCTATCTCTATTAGATAAAAAAGTAACCATTGAGAATATAGATCTTACAAGTAGAAAGGATGGGATGAAAAACTTTATATCAATAGGCAAATTTAGTGCTGATTATGATATTTATTTCAAAGAAAAAAAAGTATTGGTAAGTCAAGCTGAATTTGATAAGGTTGAGTTTATGACACCGAGAGAGACTGATGGAAGCATTGGACATGTGGTTCCAAAGAAAGTTGAAGTAATAGAGGATAAGAGCGGTGAATTAGAGAAGAAGAAAGATGACTCTTTAAAGGATTTAGAGGAGTTGATACAAGCAAGAGCTATGGTAAATAAGTTGACACTTCAAAATATATTGCAGAGTCACTATGATGAGGTTGAAGCTCAGATAACAGCTAAGAAAGATTATTGGAATGAAAAGTTAAAGTTAATTGAAAAAAATCCAGAGTATGTTGTATTGAAAGCTAATTATAAAAAATTAGCTAATGAGAAAAATCCTTTAAAATTGATAAGAATGGAGAAAGAGATAAAAAATATGGCTAGTTCTTTCAAAGTTTTAAGTAAGGAGATATTAAAGGATAAAGAGGAGATAAAGAGCGATTTTACAAATATTATAAAGAAAAGTGATATAGACAAGGATTTGGAGAGATCTGTAAAGGAGCTAATAGGTAGAGGAGAGTTTGTAATAACAGATTTAGATTCGATAATAAACTACTATCTAAATGAGATCTATGGAAGTGAGATACAGAGATTGGTAGAGAAATATAGAAATCTAATGGAAGAAGTGGAATTGAGAAGAGATGAAGATGCTCTTGAAAAGAGTAAATGGGAGATTTTTGTTGAGGATATAAATATAAATTCTCATATCTATGGAATTGAACTAAAGGGAGAGATTAAGAATATTTCAAGTAGATTATCAAGAAATAAAGATAAGATAGAGTTGTATCTATTTGCTGATTCAAAGATAAGTCATGGAGAAGCTTACGGGTATGTAGATTTAAATAAAATCCAAGGAAAAGTAAATATAAATATCTCTAACTTCAGTTTTGAAGATGTAAAAGATATGGACGTTTTAAATAAGTATGTAGAAAATGGTGAAGCCTCTCTAGTGAAAGAGATACTTTTAAGCAAAGAGAATATAGATGTGAGAGGAGATGTACAGATTCAAGATATGAATCTAAATAGTGAGGAGATACTTACAAAGTTAAATATAAAGACACCATTTTTAAAAACAATGTCAACTCCTATTTTAAAGGATTTAAGAAGTGGAAATGTACACTATGAATATAATTCAGTAGATCAAAACCTTGTTATTAAGAGTGATCTTTCAGAAGAGATTATGGATATTCTAAATGATAAAGATGGTATTGTTAAGAAAAAAATTACTGATGATCTCTTGAGAGAGGGAAGAAGAGAGTTAAAAAATTATGAAGAGCTATTGAATAGTAATAATGATAAGGTAGTAGAGGAGCTTGAGGGAGAATTAAATAGTAAAACTAAATATTTAGATAAGGTTCAAGAGATTTTAGATAGATTTAATTTGGGAGGAATCTTAGAAAAGTTTTAAGAAAAAATTATTGACGTAATTTGAAATTATTGATATAATTAATTGTCATGGAAATCAGAGAGGAATTTTATGGCGTAATAGTATCGAACCGTGTCAGGTCTGGAAGGAAGCAGCACTAAGGTATTTATTACGGGTATGAAATACTACTTCTTTGGTTTTCATGGCTTTTTTTATAACAGGAGGGATTTTATGTATAAGATATATGACTTAGAAGAGTTAGAAGAAAACTTTAAAGACATAAGAGATATAGATAAGAGTTTTTTAGAAAAAAAAGATGGTATATATTTTGTAATAAGATCACAAAATGTTTTAGTTGGATATCTTGTAGCAGAGAGTATTCAAAATAACTATGTAATAAAGAGAATATTTGTAAGAGCTGGAATGAGATATAAATCTTATGGTGTAAAACTGATAAAGTTCTTAATAAACCATGGGATAGAGGAGAAAAAAGATAAGATAATTTGTGAGGATCTTACAAATAAAAGTTTCTTTATAAAAAATGGATTTAGAGAAAATGGAAATATATTGGAAATTGATAACATTCAAAGAGAGACAATAAGAATGAAAGAGGGTAAGAAAGTAGTTATATCCTCAATTTTTCAAAATATATTTTTAGCAGTTATAAAGATAGCAGGTGGAATTTATGGGAACTCAAGAGCATTGATCTCCGATGGAATAAACTCTTTGGCAGATGTAGGGAGTTCTTTTGCAATCTTATTGGGGATATATTTTAGTAACAAACCTGCAGATGAGGATCATCCTTATGGTCATGAGAAGATAGAGAGTATAATAGGAAATATGCTGGGAGTATTTTTACTTTTAACAGCTTTTGAGCTAGGTAAGGGTAGTGTCCTGATGTTAATTAAGGGAGAGTACACAACAACACCAGCATATACAACAATAATTTGGGCCTTTATCTCTATGGTAGTTAAATTCTTTATGTATAGATACAAGTTAAAAGTTGGAAAAGAAACTGATAATAGTGCTTTGATAGCTGATGCAAAGGATAGTAAAAGTGATGTTTACTCTTCAGCAGGAGTAATAGTGGGAATATTACTATCAATTTCAATATCACCAATATTTGATATAATAATCAGTTTATTAGTAGCTTTTCTTATTTTTAAAGAGGGAGTTTCAATAATACTTGAAACTTCAAATCTTATCTTAGATAAACAGGATAAGGAGTTTGTAAAAGAGGTGGAACATTATCTGTATGAGAATGAAAATATCAAAAATGTCCATGATATCTATATGAGAAAGTCAGGGGATAAGATATTTTTGACAATGCATATAAGAGTACCTAAAGAGATGACTGTATATGAGGCACATAATTTAGTTGATGATATAAGAGAGGAGATTATTTTAGAGTTTGAAAATGTAAAGGATGTTATAGTACACATAGATTATTTACATTAGTAGACATAATAATAATCAGTATGATATAATTATTAATTGAGAAGGAGTTGAAAAATTAATGAGTATATTGGATAAGTTAAATGATAAACAGAGAGAGGCAGCCTCTAAAATAGAGGGAGCACTACTTATATTAGCAGGAGCTGGTTCAGGAAAGACAAGAACTATTACATATAGAATAGCTCATATGATAGAAGAGAAAGGTATTTCACCATATAAAATTTTAGCTGTGACATTTACAAATAAAGCCGCTAAAGAGATGAAGGAGAGAGTGGAGTCTCTCATTGGTGAAGAGGCTAACAGAGTAATGATTTCAACATTCCACTCATTTGGATTGAGATTGTTGAGAGTATATGGAGATAGATTAGGTTACAATGCTAATTTTACCATTTATGATACTGATGATCAAAAAAGAGTGGTAAAAAATATAATGAAAGAGTTGATAATAAAAGATAAAAACCTTAAAGAGGGGTTAGTGGTATCAATTATCTCAAAATTAAAAGAGGACGGAATCTCTCCAGAAGAGTATGAAAATAGTGAAAAATATAATGAGAATGGAAAGATAATTTCAGAGGTTTATAGAAGATATAACTCTGTTCTAAAGAGCAATAATGCTATGGACTTTTCAGATATACTTGTAAATACAGATAGACTTTTAGAGATATCAGATATTTTAAATAAGGTTCAGGATAAATTTAGATATATAATGGTAGACGAATATCAAGATACAAATAATATCCAGTATAAATTAGTTAACAAGATAGCTAAAAAGTATGGGAACATCTGTGTCGTAGGAGATGAAAACCAGAGTATTTATGGATTTAGAGGAGCAAATATCCAAAATATATTGGATTTTGAGAAGGATTATCCTGATGCTAAGGTTGTAAAATTGGAAGAGAACTATCGTTCTACATCTGTGATATTAGATGCAGCTAACTCAGTAATAAAAAACAACACAAGTTCAAGAGATAAAAAATTATGGACTAAGAAGAGTGTTGGAGAGAAAATTACAGTTGAAGGTTGTAGTGATGCTAGAGCAGAGGCAAACTTTGTAGTTGGTGAGATAATAAAGGGAAAAGCAAAGGGAGCAAAATATAGAGATTTTACAGTACTGTATAGAACAAATGCTCAATCGAGAATGTTTGAGGAAAAATTATTGAGAGAGAATATACCATATAAGATTTTTGGTGGAATGCAGTTCTATCAAAGAGCAGAAATAAAGGATATTGTAGCATATTTAGCAGTGATAAACAACACTGATGACAATCTAAATCTAGCTAGAATTTTAAATGTTCCAAAGAGAAAGATAGGAGATAAGACAGTAGAGAAGATAAGTGAATTTGCAAAAGAGCAAAATCTATCTCTATTTGAGGCTTTGGGAAGAGCGAATGAGATATCAGGATTGAGTGCTAATCTAAAAATAACAATATTAGAGTTTTATAAGATGATGAGTGAATTTATAGAGCTAAGTGAGAGTGAGTTGGTATCGGAGTTATTTGATACAATTATAAGATCTATAAATTACAATGATTATTTGATTGCAAATTATGAGGATTATGAGGTAAGAAAAGAGAATATAGAGGAGTTAAAAAGCTCAATAGTGGAATTGGAAAAGGTAATTGAGAATATGAGCTTGAGAGAGTATCTTGAAAATATCTCACTTATTAGTGCTACAGACAATTTAGAAGATGAGAAAGATTATGTGAAGTTAATGACTATTCATAACTCTAAAGGATTGGAATTTCCAATAGTTTTTGTAGTAGGAGCAGAGGAGGGAATATTCCCAGGAAGTAGAGCAGACTTTGATAGTAATGAGTTGGAAGAGGAGAGAAGACTTTGCTACGTTGCTATAACTAGAGCAGAGGAGAAACTCTATATGACATATGCAACAAGTAGAATGATGTATGGAAATGAAGATTTTGGAAGAAGAGCCTCAAGATTTATAGATGAAATTCCTAAAGAGTTAGTGGAAAAAAGTAGTTCAGAGCTATTATATAAACCAAAAAATGATAAGGGAAGTTTCATAACAGAGAGAGCCTTCAAAAAAATGATAACAATAGAGGATCTTAACAAAACTGCGAAAAACTTTCCATACTCAGTTGGAGAGAAAGTTATGCATAAAAAGTTTGGTTTAGGAGTAGTAAAATCTGTAAACGATAAAAAAGTTGAGATAAATTTTGTGGACGGAAAACGTGAAATAGCTATGGCAGTAGCTGAAAAATTCCTTACAAAATGCTAATGGGAGGTAAAATGAAAAGAAAGACAGTTGCCAAAGAGATTGAATATGTAGGGATAGGACTTCATAAAGGTGAAAATATAAAGATGAGACTACTTCCTAGTAAAGAGGGAATAGTTTTCAAAAGAGTTGATTTAGAAGAGGGAAAAAATGAGATAGTTTTAGATATAGAGAATACTTTTGATCTAACTCGTGGAACTAATTTACAAAATGAGTATGGAGCAAAGGTACATACAATAGAGCATTTTCTATCTGCTCTATATGCTTTAGATATCACAGATTTAGTTGTAGAACTAGATGGAAATGAATTACCTATTTGTGATGGAAGTGCAAGAGTATTTATAGAGCTTTTTGAGGAGGCTGGACTAAAAGAGTTAGAAGAAGATGTGGAACCTTTAATTGTTAAAGAGCCAATATATCTAAGTGTTGGAGATAAAAATATAGTAGCTCTACCATATGATGGTTATAAATTAACTTATACAATTAAGTTTGAACATACATTTTTAAAATCACAATTAGCTGAATTTGAAGTAGATTTAGAAACATATAAAAAAGAGATAGCCTCAGCTAGAACTTTTGGATTTGATTATGAGATAGAGTATTTGAAGAAAAATAATTTAGCTTTAGGTGGAACTTTGGAAAATGCCATTGTTATAAAAAAAGATGGAGTATTGAATCCAGGTGGACTTAGATTTGAAGATGAGTTTGTTAGACACAAGATGCTTGATATTATTGGAGATTTAAAAATTTTAAATAGACCAATAAAAGCTCACATTATAGCTATAAAAGCTGGACACGCTTTAGATATAGAATTTGCAAAATTATTAAAAAACATGTAAAATATAAGTCAAGATATAATTTAGGAGGAAATTGATGTTAGATACTTTAGAAATAATGAAAAGAATACCGCACAGATATCCATTTTTATTAGTAGATAGAATAATTGAGGTAAACAAAGAGGAGCAAAAAATAAAAGGACTTAAAAATGTAACTATAAATGAAGAGTTCTTTAATGGGCATTTTCCAGGACATCCTATAATGCCAGGAGTATTAATAGTAGAGGGAATGGCACAATGTCTAGGAGTTCTTGTTATGGACGGAATAGAGGGAAAAGTTCCTTACTTTGTAGGAGTAGAAAGTGCAAAATTTAAATCACCAATAAGACCTGGAGATCAGATAATATACGAGGTAGAAGTAGAGAAAATAAAAAGAAATTTCGTAAAAGCTCATGGAAAAGCTTTAGTAGATGGAAATGTTGCTTGTGAAGCAAACTTTACTTTCTGTATAACAGACAAATAGAAAATGGGGGATAGTTATGATAGATATTCATAATACTGCTATAATAGAAGAGGGTGCTGTTATAGAGGATGGAGTAAAAATAGGTCCATATTGCATAGTAGGAAAAGATGTAAAGATAGGAAAAAATACAGTACTTCAATCACATGTAGTAGTAGAGGGAATTACAGAGATAGGAGAGAACAATACGATTTACTCTTTTGTTTCTATAGGAAAAGCCTCTCAAGATTTAAAATATAAAAATGAACCAACAAAAACTATTATAGGAAATAATAACTCAATTAGAGAGTTTGTAACTATTCATAGAGGAACAGATGATAGATGGGAAACTAGAATAGGGAGCAACAATCTATTGATGGCATATGTTCACGTAGCTCATGATGTAATAGTTGGAGATGGATGTATATTAGCAAACAATGTCACATTAGCTGGACATGTTGTAGTTGATAGCTTTGCAATAATAGGAGGATTAACTCCAGTTCATCAATTTTGTAGAATTGGTTCTTTTTCAATGACAGGAGGAGCTAGTGCTATAAATCAAGATATATGTCCTTTTGTTTTAGCAGAGGGAAATAAGGCTGTAGCAAGAGGTCTTAACAGTGTGGGATTGAGAAGAAGAGGTTTTACAGATGAAGAGATAAGCAGGATAAAGAAAGCTTACAGATTGATATTCAGAAGTGGATTACCTTTAAAAGAGGCTTTAGCACAGATTGAAGCAGAGATAGAGCAAGATAAGAACATAGCATATTTTGTAGAGTTTATAAAAAATAGTAATAGAGGTATAGCTAGATAATGAAAAAAATAGGGATAATAGTTGGTAATGGAAAATTACCTCTCTATTTTCTAGAAGAAGCTGAAAAACAGGAGTTAGATGTTTTTCCTTTAGGACTATTTGATAGTATAGATGAGGGTATAAAATCACATAAAAATTTTATAGCTTTCAATATAGGTGAGGTAGGAAGTATTATTAAGTACTTCCTACTTAATAATATCAATGAAATAGTTATGCTCGGGAAAGTAGAGAAAGATATAATATTTAAAGATATAAAATTAGATAGATTTGGAGAGGAGCTTCTGAGGAGATTACCAGATAGAAAAGATGAAACTCTCCTTTTTGCAATTATAGCATTTTTTAGATTGAATGGAATAAAAGTTCTCCCTCAGAACTATCTTTTAAAAGGTTTTATGTTTAAAGATGAGTGTTATACCAATATAAAGCCAACTGTTGAAGATATGAAGAGTATTAAGATAGGAATAGAAGCTGCAAAAGCTTTGAGTGAGGTAGATGCAGGGCAGACAGTGGTGTGTAAAGATTCATCAGTAGTCGCTCTTGAAGGAATAGAGGGAACTGATAAAACAATAAAGAGAGCTGGAGAGTTAGCTGGAGCTGGTACAATAATTGTTAAGATGTCAAGACCACAACAAGATATGAGAGTAGACATACCTGCAGTTGGAATAGAGACAATTAAAAGAGCTATTGAGATAGGAGCTAAAGGAATTGTAGGAGAAGCAGGAAGAATGCTTTTTTTGAATAGAGATGAAGCAATAAAATTGGCAGAAGAGAACTCTTTATTTATATTGGGAGTAAAAGTTTAATAGGAGATAATTATGAAATTTTTTGTTTCAACAGGTGAAGTTTCAGGGGATCTACACCTTTCCTATGTGGTGGAAGCCATTAAAAAGAGATATGACAATGTTGAATTTTATGGTGTTGCAGGAAAGCATAGTGAAAGAGTGGGAGTAAATGTAATTCAGAATATAGATGAACTTGCAATAATGGGATTTACTGAAGTTTTGAAGAAATATAGCTTTTTAAAGAGAAAAGCTAATGAGTATGTAGAATTTATAAAGAGAGAGAATATAAAAAAGGTTATACTAGTAGACTATGGAGGATTTAACCTAAAATTTTTAGAACTTTTAAAAAAGGAGATTGAGGATATAGAGGTATTTTACTATATACCACCCAAATTATGGATCTGGGGAGAAAAGAGAATAACAAAATTAAAAAAAGCAGACCATATTATGGTAATTTTTCCTTGGGAAGTTGAGTTTTATAAAAAACACAATGTTGATGTTGTGTACTACGGAAATCCATTTGTGGATAAGTATGTAGTAGAACCTAGAGATGAGGAGTATATTCTATTATTGCCAGGGAGTAGAAAGCAGGAGATAAAATCACTTATTCCAATAATGTTAGATCTAGTAAAAAGAGAAAATGAGAAAAAGTTTTTGCTTAAACTTTCTAAAGAGGAGCATCTTCAATGGATAGATAGAGATTTAAGTGAGTATCCAAATTTAGAGATAGAGTTTGAAAAGGATCTTTCACAATGTGTAAGAGTATCTAGATTAGCTATTGCAGCCTCAGGAACAGTGACTTTAGAATTAGCCTTGATGGGGCTACCTACAATAGTGGTATATAAAACAGGAAGAATAAATGCTTTTATAGCGAAATATATATTGAAGATAGGTTTTGTTTCTTTGCCAAATCTTACATTGGATAGAGAGGTTTTCCCAGAACTTTTACAGGAGAGATGCAATGTAGATGAGATAGAAAAATATATATTGAAATTAGAAAAAAATAGAGATGAGATTGATAGAAATATTCAAGAGGTAAGAAAAAGACTTTCAGGAAAAAATGTAGTTGAAAGTTATGGGGATTTTCTAATGAAAGGAGAGAGATGAAAGCAAATATATTTCAAAATAAATCGTTAAATAGCTTTTTAAAATATAGTTTTAAATATAAATGGGCAATGGTGGCAGTTATCTTGATGTCAGTTTTGACATCAGCAATGGGAGCTGTACCAGCTTGGTTAAGTAAATATTTGATAGATGATGTATTAGTAAAAAAAGATGCAAAAATGATGACAATGGTAATATCAGCTATATTTTTGTCTACAGTTATAAAGGTGGTATCATCTTACTATGCAAATATCTCATCAAACTATGTAACTGAAACAATAAAGAGAGATATAAAAATAGATGTCTTTATACATCTACAAAAATTGCCAATATCATATTTTAGAAAAAATAAATTGGGAGATATAATGGCTAGACTTTCTGGAGATTCAGCTACTCTTGGAAGAATAGGTTTTATTCTTTTTGAAATGTTAAGAGAGTTTTTAACAGTGGTAGCTCTTGTATTTAGAATGTTTCAAGTGGATTGGATATTAGCAACAATATCATTAACAGTTATGCCACTTGTTATAAATACGGTGAGAAAGTATACTAAAAAAATTAGAAAATCTGGTAGAGTTAGACAGGATACATCAGGAGCAGTAACAGCTTTTGTACAAGAGAGTTTATCAGGTATATTTGTAATAAAAGCTTTTAATAATAGTGATATGATTATTGATAAGTATAAAGATATCAGTATGGATGAGTTTGAAAAATCATATAAAAGTACAAAGATTAAGGCAAAGGTATCTCCTATCAATGAGGTAATAACAACTTTAATGGTAGTTTTAGTAGCTGCATATGGTGGGTATCAAATAGTTGTAACTCAAACTATATCTCCTGGAGATTTAATATCTTTTGTTACTGCACTTGGATTGATGAGCCAACCATTGAAGAGATTGGTTAGCAAGAATAATGATTTACAAGAAGCTATCCCTTCTGCTGATAGGGTGATAGAGATCTTAGATGTACCAGTTGAAAAGGAGTACTATGGAGAAGAGGAAAAATTAGAGGGAAGAATAGAGAATATCCATTTTGACAATGTCTCTTTCGCTTATGATGATGCTAAAAGTAATGCTTTAAAAAATATAAATTTAGATGTTAAAGCTGGAGAGGTCGTTGCCTTTGTTGGAAAGAGTGGAAGTGGAAAAACAACAATAGTTAACCTTATTCCTAGATTTTTTGAGGCTACTGAGGGAAAAATTTTAATCAATGGAAAAGATATAAAAAATATCTCTTTAAATAAATATAGAGATCTAATAGGGATTGTTCCACAGGAGAGTTTCCTGTTTTCAGGAACTATAGCTGAAAATATCTCTTTTGGAAAAGAGAATGTAAGTGAAGAGGAGATAATTCAAGCAGCTAAAATGGCTAATGCATATAGCTTTATAACTGAGCTGGAAAATGGATTTGAGACTGAAGTTGGAGAAAGAGGAGTTATGCTATCTGGTGGACAAAAACAGAGAATTGCAATAGCAAGAGCCTTAATTCAAAACCCAGAGATATTAATTCTAGATGAGGCAACATCAGCTTTAGATACAGAGTCAGAAAGACTTGTTCAAGATGCTTTAGATAAACTTATGATAAATAGAACAACATTTGTAATAGCTCATAGATTATCTACAATAATAAATGCAGATAAGATTGTAGTTATGGAAAATGGAGAGATTAAAGAGATTGGAAAACATCAGGAGTTATTAAATCAAAATGGTTTATATAAGCATTTTTATGAGATACAATTTGGAAAAGAAGTAAAAGAGAGAGAAAGTATGAGAGTGTAGGAGATAGGTATGATAAAAGAGATGATAATTGAAGAGGATATGAGAACATTAAAATTGAGAGAAGATGGAAGAAATGTAGATGAGTTAAGACCTTTAAAGGCAACAAAAGACTTTAACCTTTATGCTGAGGGGTCAGTACTAATGGAGTGTGGAAATACAAAGGTTATATGTACAGCCACTGTAAGTGATAAAGTCCCTCCATTCTTAAAAAATCAGGGAAAAGGATGGTTGACTGCTGAATACTCTATGATACCAAGAGCTACTGGAGAGAGAAATCAGAGAGAATCTGCTAAGGGAAAACTTAGTGGGAGAACTATGGAAATTCAAAGATTGATAGGAAGAGCCTTAAGAACAGCAGTAGATTTAGAAAAATTAGGTGAAAGAACGATAACAATAGATTGTGATGTAATACAAGCAGATGGTGGAACAAGAACTACTTCAATAACAGGAGGGTATATAGCTTTAGCTCTTGCTATGAAAAAATTAGTGGCAGAGGGAGTTCTAAATGAAAATCCAATAACTTCAAATGTAGCAGCTATAAGTGTGGGAATTGTAAATAAAACTCCAGTACTTGATTTGAAATACACTGAAGATTCAGCAGCAGAGGTAGATATGAATGTTGTAATGAATGGAAATGGTGAGTTTGTAGAGGTACAAGGAACAGGAGAAGAGGCAACTTACACAAGAAAAGAGCTAAATGAGATGTTGGATTTAGCTGAAAAAGGTTTAAAAGAGATAATGGAATTACAAAATAAAATAATAGAGGGATAGTTATGAAGATATTTTTAGCAACAGGAAATAAACATAAGATTGATGAGATAAAGGCTATATTTTCCAATGTAGAAGATGTAGAGATTCTATCTATAAAAGATGGAATAGAGATACCAGAAGTAATTGAAGATGGAGAGACATTTGAAGAGAATTCAGCTAAAAAAGCTGTTGAGATTGCTAAATATACAGGAATGATTACAATAGCTGATGATTCAGGACTATGTGTAGAAGCTTTAAATGGAGCTCCTGGAGTATATTCAGCAAGATATTCTGGAGAGAATGCCACTGATGAATCAAATAACCAAAAATTAATGGAAGTAATGAAAGATGAAAAAAATAGAAGATGTCATTTCGTAAGTGTTGTTACTCTAGGAAAACCAGATGGTAGATCTTACTCTTTTAGAGGTGAGATAGAGGGAGAATTACTATATGAACCTAAGGGAAAAGATGGTTTTGGGTATGATCCATACTTCTATGTAGCTGAATACAAGATGTCTTTAGCTGAGATGCCAGAGATAAAGAATAAGATCAGTCACAGAGCAAACGCTCTAAAAAAATTGGAAAAAGAATTAAAAACAGTTTTAGCTGACTAGTAGATAATAGGGAGAGTGCAAGAATTTGGACTTTCCCTATTTTGTTAGAATGGAGAGTATAGTGGAAAATATTTTGATAAACAGTATTAAAACAAGTCTCATAGATAGAGAGATAGAGTCATCAGATAGGTATCAACATAAATTAATATCCAATAGAGAAGAAAAGATAATAAGTTTATTGAGAAGAGAGTTAGAAGAGTGTGAGGAGTTTATAATATCAGTGGCATTTATAACAATGAGTGGTGTCACAATGATATTGGAACAGTTGAGAGAGCTAGATAAAAGAGGAGTAAAAGGAAAAATTTTAACTGGAGATTATTTGAATTTTACACAGCCTAAGGCTTTAAAAAAACTGCTAGAGTTTAAAAATATAGAATTGAAAATTCTATCTACAGAGAAATTTCATGCTAAAGGTTATTTTTTTAAAAAAGGAAATATTTGGAGTATGATGATAGGTAGTAGTAATCTTACTCAAACAGCACTTACTACTAATTTTGAATGGAATTTGATGATAAACTCTTTAGAAAGTGGAAGGATTATAAAGGATACTTTGGAAAATTTCTATGAAGTTTTTAATGGACTTGAAAATTTAACTATAGAAAAGATAATAGAGTATGAGAATGTGTATGAATTTAACAGAGAGTATAGAGAGAGAAGAAAAGAAAAAGAGTTAAAAGAGGAAAAGATTAAACCTAATATGATGCAGATTCAGGCATTGGAAAATCTGAGAGTTTTGAGAAAGTATGAGAAAAGAGGACTTTTGATAAGTGCCACTGGAACAGGAAAAACATATTTAAGTGCTTTTGATGTTCAAAACTGTAATCCCAAAAGAGTACTATTTATAGCCCATAGAAAGACTATTCTTGAAAAGGCAAAGGAGACTTTTGAAAAGATTTTAAAAGAAAGGGAGATCATAATCTATAACAATGATGAAAATAGAGAGGCAGATATTGTTTTTGCTATGATTCAAACATTGGGAAAAGAGGAGAATTTTAGAAAATTTCCAAGAGATTACTTTGATTATATAGTTATAGATGAGGTACATCACAGTGGAGCCAAAACTTACCAAAATCTAATAAATTACTTCATACCTAAATTTTTACTTGGAATGACAGCCACTCCAGAAAGAGGAGATAATTTTGATATCTATAAATTATTTGATAATAATATAGCTTATGAAATAAGATTGTATGATGCTTTGAAAGAGAGTTTGTTATGTCCATTTCACTATTTTGGAGTATCAGATATAGAGATAAACGGAGAGATAATAAGTGAAAAAACTCATATAAATAAACTTGTAGTCTCAGAAAGAGTGGAGCATATTCTAGAAAAAAGTAGATTTTACGGTTATAGTGGGGATAAACTCCACGGGCTTATATTTGTATCTAGAGTTGAGGAGGCTATAATCTTAAGTGAAAAGTTTAAAGAGAGAGGAGTTAGGTGTGAAGCTTTAAAGGGTGATGACAGTGATGAGAAAAGAGAGAAAACAATAAAAAAACTAGAAGATGGTGAGATAGAGTATATAATAACAGTGGATATATTTAATGAAGGGGTAGATATTCCGTGTATAAATCAAGTGATTTTATTGAGACCAACACAATCTTCTATAGTGTATATCCAACAATTGGGAAGAGGATTAAGAAAATATAAGGACAAGGAATACTTAGTTATTTTAGACTTTATAGGGAACTACGAAAAAAACTTTTTGATTCCCATAGCTATATCTCAAAATAATAGCTTTGATAAGGACTATATGAAAAGATTTTTAGTGAATGGAACAAATATAATTCCTGGAGAGAGTTCGATAATTTTTGAAGAGATAGTTAAAGAGAGAATATTTGATAATATCAATAAAAATAATTTTTCAACTAAAAAAAATATAGAGAAGGATTTTATCTTTTTAGAAAAACAATTGGGAAGAATACCTATGTTATCTGATTTTTTTGAGAGAAATATGATAGATCCAAGTGTAATTTTAAAATATAAAAAAACTTATGATGAAGTTTTAAGAATATTAAAACCTAAATTAGAATTAGAACCATTAAATCAAAAAGAGAATAATTATCTTACTTTTCTTTCAAGTTTTTTTACACCAGCTAAAAGGGTACATGAGATGCTTATTTTAAAAGAGGCATTGATAAATAAAGATGTAAATATAGAGATTATAGAAAAGATTTTAGAGAATGAATATAGTCTAAAAAATCAAAAAGAGAGTGTAGAGAATGGAGTAAAACATCTTCTTAAAGAGATTTTTGTCAGTTTGTCAACAGCTAAGGAGTTTTATCCTATATTAGAAAGATATGGTGATAAGATTGTTCTTGCAAAAGATTTTTTTGAAAGTTATAGTAAAAATAGATATTTCAAAGATTTGATAGATGACCTGATTAAATATAATTTAGCTTATAGTGGTAAGAACTATAAACAAGTTGGAGAAAAGAGTATATTAAAGTATAAGGAGTATAGCAAACAGGAGGCGTTTTGGTATCTGAACTTAGACTTTAACAATGGATATCAAGTGAGTGGATATACAGTTTTTGAAGAGGCTAGAAAGGTAATTCTTTTTATAACTGTAGATAATGATCTAGATATGACACAATATGATAATGTATTTTATGATAGAAGAAAATTTGTATGGTTTTCTAAAAATAAAAGATGCTTGAAAAGAGATGGAAAGTTGACAGCTGAAGGGAAGATAGCTGAAAATTATTACACTTTAGAGGCTTTTTTAAAAAGAAAAACAGGAGAAAATTTTTATTATATTGGAGAGATAGAAACAGTTTTAGAAGGAAAGGATACAATAAACTATAAAGGAAATAGTGTTGTAGAGTATTTACTTTTATTGAAAGATGAGATTGAAAATGATCTTTATCAATATGTTGTGAAAAACAGTTCATCAAAATAGAGGAAAAAAGTTGATTGACTCAGACAATAGATTGAGTTAATCAACTTTTTTAATGTGAAATAAAAATGCGTGAGAATTTTCTAAAAAATATTACTAGATAGATATTTTTCTCCAGAATCGTTAGAAAATACAACAATATTTAAATTTTTATTTTTATTATTTTTACAAATTTCTATAGCTGAAGATAGAGTAGCTCCAGTGGAAATTCCAGCTAGAATTCCCTCTTCTTTAGCTAATTTTTTCATATAATCAATACTTTTATCATAGTTAGCCAACAATACTTTATCAGCTAAGCTATTATTAAAAACATCTGGTATTTTTCCCAAGCTCATACCCATACCTTGAATCTTATGAGATCCAGTATATCCTTTTGAGATAAGAGGAGAAGTATCAGGTTCAAGAGCTATGTTTTGTATACTTGGAATAACCTCTTTCAATCTTTTAGCAATTCCAGAAAAACTTCCGCCTGTTCCTGTTCCACAGATAAAATAGTCAATTTTATTATTCAAATCTTTTAGAATTTCATTGGCAGTAGTTTCATAGTGTATACCTGGATTTCTAGGATTAGAAAATTGATTAGGAATAAAATAATCTTTTGTTTCCTCTTTTATTAATTCAAGTTTATCACTACAACCTTTCATTCCTAAGTGTCCAGGAGTTAAAATTACCTCTGCTCCATAGGCTCTCATAAGTTGAATTCTTTCAACACTCATATTGTCAGGCATTATTATTTTTAATCTATATTTTTTCAAAGCACAGATCATAGCTAATGAAATTCCTGTATTTCCACTAGTAGCTTCAATTATAGTTGTTTTTTTACTTATTTTTCCAGATTTTTCAGCATCTTCAATCATAGCCAAAGCTATTCTATCTTTAGTACTTTTGCTAGGATTACTTCCTTCTAATTTTAAATATATATTATTTCCAAAAGTTTCGATATTATTTAATTTTATAATTGGAGTATTTCCAATAAGCTCTAACATTGATTGTATTAACATTTTTCCCCTCCGTAAAGTATTGATTATATTAAAATTATAAGGGAAAAAACTATAAAATTATAGATGCCAATAAAAAAATTATAAAGTTCAATATATTTTATATTATCCTTATTTTTTCTAGTTTTATAAGTTTATTTTAGTTCATGATTTTAGAATACTAGTAGATAACTTATAGGATCTGTTAGAAATTTTACTTCTTATCTCTCTTTACAATAGTTATAAAGACCTTTTACATGTACTCCAGAAGCTCCTTTTTTAAACCATTTAGAGGAGTTATCAAAGGCAGTACCAGCAATATCCATATGTGTCCAAGGAGTATCCTCAGCAAAAATTTCTAAGAATTTAGCAGCACTAATAGCTCCACCCCATCTTGTTCCCATATGTTTAATATCAGCAACCTCTGATTTTAAAAGTTCTTTAAATTGGTTATCAAGAGGCATTCTCCAGATTCTTTCTCCATATTTATTACAACTATTCTCTAATTTAGAATAAATATCATCAGAGTTAGAGAATACTCCAGTAATAAATGTACCTAAAGCTACCATCATAGCTCCAGTAAGAGTAGCTACATCAATTATTTCACTGACCTTTTCATTTCTAACAATATAAGTTATAGCATCAGCAAGGGCTAATCTACCTTCTGCATCAGTATTTATTATCTCTACACTCTTTCCGTTCATAGATTTGATAATATCTCCAGGTCTGTATGAGTTTCCATTGATAGAGTTTTCACAAGCAGGAACAACAGCGATAACATTTCTTTTTATTTTATTTTTAGCCACAGCACACATTGTACCAATAACTGTAGCTCCACCAGTCATATCATCTTTCATAGTTAGCATAGAATCAGCAGGTTTTAAACAAAGTCCACCAGTATCATAAGTTAATCCTTTTCCAACTAAACCTATTTTTTCATCAGAAGAAGAATCTCCAAAATATCTCATAACTATAAGCTTAGGTTTATTAACAGAAGCTTTTCCAACGTTATATAAAAGGTTCATACCTAAATCTTGAATTTTATTCTCATCAAGTATTTCTACTTCAAATCCAAACTCCTTACCAAGTAGTAAAGTTCTCTCAGCTAGAGTGTCAGGGTTGATAATATTAGCTGGTAAATTAACCAATTCTCTAGTAACATCAGTAGCCTCATTTAAAATAAGAGCCTCTGTAATATCTATATTATCAAAAGAGAAAAAATCAACATCTATTTTTTTTCCTTTTTCACTTTTAAATTCATCAAAATAGTAATTTACATTTCCAACTATTTCACAAATAATATCGGTATTTCCAAGTTCTTTAGAGTTACTAGATATTAATATACTACCTTTTTGTCCGTTAAGATATTTAAAAAGAGTCTCTCTCAATATATTTTCAGAGAACTCCTCTTTTTTTCCAAATCCTAGAATATCCATTGATATAAGAGTGTCGTTAACAAAATAGTTAACTGATAAAACTTCAGATCTCTTTCCAGTAAAAGAGTTTTTCTCCTTTAGTTTTTCTATTAATTTTTTTCCATCTTCAGGAATACAATCACAATAATTATTCTCATCTTCAAATATTAATAGAAGATTTTTATCATAAAATTTTTCTAATTTATTTATAACTTTCATATGAACCTCCATTAATGATCTTTATTATATTATATCATAAAAAAAATATAAAACTAGATTAATTTGATATAAAATAAAATTGCTATATGAGTTTTTTTATAAAAAAAAGGAAAAACTGAAAAGTTTTTCCTTAAAAACATTAGTATTTTTTCATTAATTCTCTAACTTTAGAGATAACTTCATCTTTTGAAATTTCAAAAGTTTCTCCAGTTTTTCTTATCTTTAACTCAACAAGACCTTCTCCAGCTTTTTTACCACAGATAACTTTAAATGGGAATCCAATTAAGTCAGCATCTTTAAATTTGAATCCAGGTCTTTCATCTCTATCGTCAATCATAGTATCTATACCATCATCAAGTAGAGCATTATATAGTTCTTCAGCAAGAGCTACTTGTGTCTGATCTTTCATATTAGCAGGGATAACATCTACAATATATGGAGCTATAGCAGTTGGCCAAACTATTCCAAATTCATCATTGTTTTGTTCAACAGCAGAAGCAAGAGTTCTAGATACTCCTATACCATAGCACCCCATTATTATAGGATGAGTTTCTCCTTTTTCATCTATGAAGTTAGCTTGTAACTTCTCAGAGTATTTAGTTCCTAGTTTGAATATGTGACCTACTTCAATTCCTCTAGCAGAAGTAAGAGTTCCATCACATTTTTCACAAACATGTCCTGGTTTAACAGTTTTTACATCTTTAACAATATCAGCTTTATAGTCTCTACCATAGTTTACATTTAGGTAGTGAGTATCCAATTTATTTCCACCAGCTGTGTGGTTAGTTATCTCTAAAACAGTATCGTCTGCCACTATTTTTATATTTCCTAAATCTGCTCCAAAAGGACCAATAAATCCTTTGATAAGTCCTAATTTTTCTAACTCTTCATCAGTTAATAACTCAACTTCAATAGCGTCTATAGCATTTTTAAGTTTAGTTTCATTAACTTCATAATCTCCTCTGATTAGTACCATGTATACATCATCAGTTCCAAGATCTTTATACATCATAGCTTTTACAGTTCTTTCTACAGGAACTTTTAAAAACTCTACAACGTCCTCTATTTTTGATACATTTGGAGTATCAACTAATTCAGGAGATTTTAACTCCTCTTTTTCAGCATGGAAAACTTTACTTACAGCAGTTTCTACGTTAGCTGCATAGTCACAACTCTCACAGTAGATGATCTCATCTTCACCAGAATCAGCTAATACGTGGAACTCTTTAGATCCATTTCCACCAATGGCACCAGAGTCAGCCTCAACAGGTCTAAACTTTAGTCCGCATCCAGCAAATATTCTTTTGTATGCAGCCTCTATGTTGTCAAACTCTTGATCTAGAGATTCTCTAGTAGCGTGGAAAGAGTATCCATCTTCCATTACGAACTCTCTTCCTCTCATAAGTCCAAATCTAGGTCTGATTTCATCTCTAAATTTAGCTTGAATTTGATATAAATTTAAAGGTAATTGTTTGTATGATGTTAAATCATTTTTAATAAGGTCTGTTACTACCTCTTCATGTGTTGGTCCTAATACGAAATCTCTCTTAGCTCTATCTTGTAATTTCATCATAAGAGGTCCCATAACGTCCCATCTTCCACTTTCTTTCCAAAGTTCTGCTGGTTGTAGAACTGGCATAAATACCTCTTGTGATCCTGCTCTGTCTAACTCTCTTCTTACAATAGCCTCTACTTTTTTAAGAGCTTTTAATCCTAGAGGTAGGTATGTGTACACTCCACTAGTTAATTTCTTAATCATTGCAGCTCTCAAAAGAAGTTTATGACTTGCTATTTCAGCTTCTTTTGGAGTTTCTTTAAGTGTTTTAATATAACTCTTACTGAATCTCATCTTATCCTCCATCTAAAATTTATTTTACTCTATATTTTAACATATTTCCTTATACTTTGTCTATTATTTTACCTCTTTAAATTTTTCTGAAATATCAATAGCTAAATAATCATTATGAATTTTTCCATTGTTTTCTTTCAGGTAATCAGTACATATATCTTTAACTAATTTTATAGTTTTAACATCATGTACTATATCAATAAATTTTAAGTCACTAAGTCCACTCTGTTTTGTTCCAAAAATCTCTCCTGATTTTCTAAGTCTCAGATCTTCTTCAGCAATTTTAAATCCATCTTGAGTCTCTTCCATAACTTGAAGCCTAGCCTTAGATGTGGCATTATCTGTTTTAGAAACTAAAAAACAGTAAGATTGATGTTGTCCTCTTCCAACTCTTCCACGTAATTGATGAAGGGCGGAAAGTCCAAATCTTTCAGCATTATTTATAACTATGATAGATGAATTGGGAACATCTACACCTACTTCAATAACTGTTGTTGAAACAAGGATATCCAACTCTTTATTTTTAAATTTTTCCATAACCTCATCTTTTTCAGAGTTTTTCATCTTTCCATGAAGTACTCCTATCTTATAACTGGGTAAAAATTTTTCTACTTCCTCAGTAAGTTCTTGTGTAGATTTAGCAGATAATTTTTCACTCTCCTCAATAAGAGGAGCTATAAAATAGGCTTGTCTACTTTGTTGCAATTTTTTATCAATAAAATTATACATTGTGGTTATCTCTTCATCAGAGGAGATCCACTTAGTTCTAATGGGTTTTCTTCCTGGTGGGAGTTCATCTATAACAGATACATCTAAGTCACCATAGATACTTAAAGCTAGTGAACGTGGAATAGGTGTGGCACTCATAACAACAAGATTGGCTAAAACTCCTTTATCTTTCAAAGCTTTTCTCTGTAAAACTCCGAATCTATGTTGTTCATCAATTATAATTAATCCTAATTTATTAAAAACAACACTCTCCTCAATAAGAGCATGAGTTCCAATAACAATACCTATATCGCCATTTTTGATATCTTCTAATATTTTTAATTTTTTCTTTCCAGTAAAACTTCCAGTTAATAATTCTACTCGAACTCCCAATTTTTCAAATTTATCTTTTACTGAGAGGTAGTGTTGTACTGCTAAGATCTCAGTAGGAGCCATAAGTACTCCTTGATATGAGTTTTCTAACATGTATAGAAGTAAAACCATTGAAACAGCAGTTTTACCACTTCCAACATCTCCTTGAATCAATCTATTTACAATTCGACCATTTGCTAAATCTCGGTATATTTCGGTAATAACTCTTTTTTGGGCATTGGTTAATTCAAAGGGAAGAGATGCTAAATATTTTTTTACTAGATTTTTCTTATCCTCTAGCTGGTATTTTTCCTTATTTAAATCATCTACCTCAAATCTTTTTTGAAGTATTCCCATTTCTAAAACCAATAGCTCTTCAACAGCAAAACGTCTTTTAGCTTCCTCTAAATTTTTACTGTTTTTAGGAAAATGTATAGCTTTTAATGCTTGTTTTCTATCCAATAGCTTATATTTTTTAATTATCTCATCAGGAATATTTTCGTTTATAATAGAGAGAGCTGTATTGAGAGTTTTTTCAATAATTTTTCTAAGAGAGTTTTGAGGAAGCTCCTTACTGGTACTGTATATAGGAAGAATCTCTCCTTCATCAAGTTTTCTTTGATTACTACTTAGTTTAAATTCGGGATTGACCATCTGAAATATGTAACCACGTTTAACCTGTCCAATAAATATATACTCTTCTCCTATTTTTAAAGACTTCCTTAAATAAGGCATTTGAAACCAGATAACTTCAATAACACCAGTTCCATCTGTGGCAGTAGTTTTTACCATCTTTAATCCAGAACGTGTAGGTGGTGCAGAAATAGTTAAGAGAGTAGCTTTTAAAACAACATATTCCTCTCCACGAAGTTCACCAATTTTTTTTATATTAGTTCTATCATCATAGGCTTTAGGAAAATAATAGAGTAGATCAGATATAGATCTTATACCTAGTTTTTCTAATTTTTTTAAATTTTTACTTTCAATTCCAATATCAATATTTTCTAAAGGCCAGTATATTTTCTGATATCTTTCCACTATTTCTCACTCCTTTCTAAATCTTTCTTTTAATTATAGCATAGTTGGATAAATATTATCAATTTTAAGAAGAAATATTGTGGAAAAAATGATATAATTGAGAAAAAATAGGAGGATAAAATGAGTAACCCTAAAACAGCACTTGAATTAATGAAAGCAAGGTATGAAGCATACACTAAATGTGATATAGAATTTATCAAAAAAACACATGATCCTAAAACGGCAAAAGGGATATGCTGGAAAGAAGCAGAGGAGTGGGCAAAAAATTCTAAATGGTTAGGTCTTGAAATTGTAGAAGTTATTGCAGGAACTCAATTTGATAAAGAGGGAATAGTTGAATTTAAGGCTAGATATATTGATAGCAACGGAGAAGAGGTGGTTCATCATGAAAGGAGTTATTTTGTAAAAAAAGGAAGACATTGGTATTATAAAGGTTGGCTTGAGATATAGAAAAAGAGCAAGTATAGCTTAGCTAACTTGCTCTTTTACTCTTATTTATCCAATTCTTCTCCACATCTTTTTAATAGTCTTTCCCATTTCAAATCTACATTTGCCTGTATTCTATCTATGATATGTCTATTTTCAGGTTTAAATAGATGTTTAAATCTACCTTGTTTCTTTAAAAACTCTTCAATAGGAAGTTTTTTCTTAGGTCTATAATTTAATTTCCATTCTCCATTGATCACTTCAAATAGAGGCCAATAGCAAGTTTCTACCGCTAATTTACAGATTTCCATCAAATCTTCACTCTCATATCTCCAACCTCTAGGACAAGGAGCTAAAACATTTAAGAAAGCTGCCCCTTCTGTATAGATAGCTTTTTCTGCTTTTTCATGTAAATCTTTAAAGTTTCCTATAAAAGTTGTTTGTGCAACATAGGGAACATTATGAGCTGCAATTACATCAGTTAAATCTTTTCTTCCTTGTGGTTTTCCAGCACTTTCCTTTCCTACAGGAGTAGTAGTAGTATCTGCTCCTATTGGAGTAGCAGATGATCTTTGGATACCAGTATTCATATATGCTTCATTATCATAACAAACATAGACCATATCATGTCCTCTTTCCATTGCTCCAGATAATGATTGGAATCCTATATCATATGTTCCTCCATCTCCACCAAAGGCTATAAATTTATAAGTATCATCAATTTTACCTTTTTTCTTTAATACTCTATAAGCAGTTTGTGCTCCACTTATTGTAGCAGCTGCATTTTCAAAGGCAGAGTGAATAAAAGAATCTTTCCAAGCTGTGAAAGGATATAGGAAGGTAGATACCTCTAAACAACTTGTAGCACTACAAATTACAGCTTGATCCTCAGGTTTTAATGCTCTCAATACTCCTCTTACTGCTACTGGTGCTCCACAACCAGCACACATTCTATGACCACCAGTTAATCTTTCTGGTTTTTCCATCTCTTTTTTAAAATTATATGCCATACTATTGCCTCCTACCCTCTTACACCAAAATGTCTATATGTATCTCTAACTTCTTCATCTTTTTCTTTTAATAGAGTTTCAAATATCTCTTTAATATGAGCTACTGTAACATCTCTTCCTCCAAGTCCATATACATAGTTAACCATTTTAGGTCTTGGGTTGCAGTCATAAAGAGCTGATCTAACTTCAGCAAATACTGGACCACCTGCTG
Source organism: Fusobacterium sp. SYSU M8D902 (assembly GCF_040199715.1). Classification (NCBI taxonomy): domain Bacteria; kingdom Fusobacteriati; phylum Fusobacteriota; class Fusobacteriia; order Fusobacteriales; family Fusobacteriaceae; genus Fusobacterium; species Fusobacterium sp. SYSU M8D902. The sequence goes on along the minus strand of NZ_JBEFNA010000006.1, from coordinate 42,979 downwards.
CAGAGAAACCTTCAGATTTATCCATTACTGCTACCATTTTAATATGTTTTAAAGCTTGAGCAATCTCTTCCATAGGGAAAGGTCTAAATACTCTAATTTTTAATAAACCAACTTTTTTACCCTCTTTTCTCATCTCGTCTATAGCAGTTTTAGCAGTACCAGCAGTTGAGTTGATTACAACTATTGCTACTTCTGCATCTTCAAGTCTATATTCTTCAAAGAAACCATATTTTCTTCCAGTCATTTTTTCAAACTCTGCTGCTACTTCTAAGATCACTTTTTTAGCATTTTTCATAGCATTAGCTTGTTGAACTTTATGCTCCATATAGTAAGAAACTATATCATAAGGACCAACTGCTATAGGTCTCTTAGCATTCAATAAGTAATCTTCTGGTTTATATTCACCAACAAATGCTTTGGCTTTATCATCTTCAATTAATTCTATATTTTCAACAGCGTGGCTTGTTATAAATCCATCTTGACATACCATTACTGGCAATTGAACATCTGGATGTTCTCCAATTCTGTTAGCTTGTAACATATTGTCATAAGCCTCTTGGTTTGTTTCACTGTAAAGTTGAATCCAACCAGCATCTCTAGCACCCATAGAGTCACTATGGTCAGCATTGATGTTGATAGGTCCTGTCAAAGCTCTATTTACACAAGCTAATGTAACAGGAAGTCTTGCTGAAGATACTACATATAGCATCTCCCACATAAGAGCAAGTCCACAAGATGAAGTTGCAGTCATTGTTCTTGCTCCAGCTGCTTGTGAACCCATAGCAGCAGACATAGCACTGTGTTCAGACTCCACAGGTATAAATTCAGTATCAACACTTCCATCAGCTACAAATTTAGAGAAATATTGTGGGATCTCTGTTGAAGGAGTTATTGGGAATGCTGGTACTACATCTGGATTTATTTGCTTCATAGCTATAGCGATAGCTTCATTTCCTGACATTCTTTCTCTTATACTCATTAATTTCTACCTCCGACTTACTCTTTTACCATTTCTATTGCTTTGAAAGGACAGACTTTTGCACAAATTCCACAACCCTTACAATGGTCCATATCAAAATCAAGTCTTTTACCATCTTTTACTGGAATTGATGAATCAGGACAACAAGGGACACAAAGTAAACATTGTTTACAGTTGTCAGCAATAAATACTGGTCTATTTGATCTCCAATCTCCTGTTCTAAATTGAGCAGCACTTCCAGCTTCATAAACCATACCACCTGGAGTGATATCTTGCCATTTTATATCTTCAACTATAGGTAATCCTGCTTTGTTTTTCATTATTCTTTCACCTCATTCATAGAACGAATTAATGCGTCCATATTTCCTTTTAAAACTTCTGGTTTACTAGCAAATTTATGTTTAAAAGATTCTTCCATAGCCTTTAAGAAAGCTTTCTCTTCCATAACTTCACTAACTTTTACAACTGATCCAAGCATAGGAGTATTAGGGAAATTTTTACCTAAAGTCTCTTCAGAAATTTTTCTTGCATCACAAGTAAATACTCTTCCTTTGTATCCTTTTAAAAAGGGAATAAATTCAGAAGCAGGTTTAGAACTATTTATGATTATAGCACCATCCTCTTTCAAACCTTTAGTAACATCAACACTCTCTATTAAAGTTTCGTCAACTACTACAACAAAGTCTGGTTCATAAATATTAGAATGCACTCTAACGGGATTTTTAGAGATACGATTGTATGCAGTAATGGGAGCTCCCATTCTTTCAGGTCCATATTCTGGGAATCCTTGTACATACATTCCACCACTAAAAGCAGCATCAGCTAATAGAAGAGAAGCAGTTTTAGCACCTTGTCCTCCTCTACCATGCCATCTGATTTCAAATATTTCTCTCATATCCTACCTTCCTTTCATACTTAAGTAATCTTTTTATTAAATTTGCCTTTTTTAACAACTTATTTAAAATAAAAAAGTTCTTATTCTAGTATAATTATACTACTATATTATATTTTGGTCAAATTCAATACGTAATTAAAGGCATAAAAAAGAGATTATAATAGAAAAAATATTGATTTGATATATTATAGAATAGTTTAATTTTAATAAAGTATATTTAAAAATGATTTCCTGACTTTTTTAGTAATTTTTTTGTCTGTAGCTTGTAATATTCCTGTTTCTAGATTAAAGATTTATTATATAAAAATCTCTATTTTTAATGATTATAAAAAATTTTTATTTCTTTTTTTATATATGGTTCATTAAAATAAATGATTATACGAAAAGAAAAAATTATAATTCAGAGTAAAATAAAAAAAGAGCAAGTAAACTTCAACTTACTTGCTCTACTGTGTATCTTAATTTAATTTAGTTAAATCTCTCGAGTATACTCTTTTAGCCACTCTTTTTCTTCAGGAGTTAAAAATGGAGAGATCTTATCATACACAATTTTATGATAATTATTTAAAAACTCAATCTCTTCACTAGATAATAGCTCATTTACAACTCCATCTAAATCCAATGGAGCATAAGTTATTGTTTCAAACTTCATAAATTGTCCAAAGTCAGTTTTTTCATCTTTTGTAACAACCAATTCATTTTCTAATCTAATTCCGTGAGATCCTTCAATATATACTCCCGGTTCATTAGTAACATTCATTCCCTCTTCCAATCTTTGAGGATTATATTGAACTCTAATTCCTTGAGGTCCTTCATGAACATTTAGTAAAAATCCAACTCCATGACCAGTACCACATTTATAGTCTATTCCAATATTCCAAAGTGCTTGTCTAGCCAATATATCTAAGTTAGTTCCAGTAACTCCATATAGGAATTTAACTTTTGATAGATTGATCATTCCTTTTAAAACAAGAGTGAAATGTTTTTTCATCTCCAAAGAACAATCTCCAAGAATGAAAGTTCTAGTAATATCAGTTGTTCCATCAAAATATTGTCCTCCTGAGTCCACTAAAAGCATGTTTCTAGGAGCTAATTTAGCATTTGACTCTTCAGTAGCTTTGTAATGCATCATTGCAGCATTAGCTTCATAAGCTGTAATAGTGTCAAAACTAGGTTCAATATAAAGAGCTTGTTCCTTTCTAAAGTCCTCTAATTTTTCAGTGGCTGAGATCTCTGTGATATTTTCTTTTGAGATACTGTTTTTTAGCCAAAACATAAATTTTGTAACAGCAACTCCATCTCTAATATGACAAGATCTTAGATTGTCTAACTCAATTTTATTTTTACAAGCTTTTAATATAGTACTTGGATTTGCTCTATTGACAACCTTTATTTCAGAGTTAAGGTTTTTAAATATAGCATAGTTAACTTTATTTAAGTCCATCATAATAATATTAGAGTTTGAGATTCTTTCCATATCTTCATAAATTTCAAAATAATCTCTAACTTCAACTTTATTTTCATAAAGATATTTTTCAACTTTTTCATTTAATTTTTTCTCGTCAATATATAGGATAGCTCTGTCAGTTGTTATGATAGCATAAGCAAGATTTACAGGATTATTAACAACATCATTGCCTCTAAGATTGAATATCCAAGCAATATCATCTAGAGAAGTGATGATATTCATATCGCAGTTTTCTGCTTCAAGAGTCGCTCTTATTCTACTTAATTTACTCTCGATACCTTCACCACAATACTTTTCTTCAAGGATAAAAACTTCACTAGAAGGTAAGCTAGGTCTATCATTCCAAAGCTCATTAATTAGATCGAATCTATAATTGAAATTAATTGCTCTATCCTCTAACTCATCTTGAAGAGATAAGATGAAATTTGTAGCTAAAACTTTTCCATCAAAACCAATTGTTTCCTTGTTTTTTATTTTAGATTTAATATATTGGTTAAGAGTAGGAACTCCCTCTTCTCCCATTTTGAATAGAGTTATCCCACTGCCAAGTAGTTGTTTCTCCGCTTGTATAAAATATCTACCATCAGTCCAAAGTCCAGCCTCTTCAAGAGTTATTAATATAGTTCCAGCAGATCCTGTAAAACCAGATATCCACTCTCTACTTTTGAAATAACTTCCAACATACTCACTTTGATGATAGTCTGATGAAGGAATGATATAGTAATCTATACTATTTTTTTTCATCAGTTCTCTTAAATTTTCAATTCTTTTTGCAATTTCCATAGTATCACCTCTTTTTATTCAACTGTAACAGATTTTGCTAAATTTCTAGGTTTATCAACGTCTACTCCTTTTTCTACTGCTGTATAATAAGCTAATAATTGTAGTGCTATATTAGCAACAGTTGGAGCAATTATATCTTCTATATTTTCAAAAGTAATGAAATTATCAGATATTTCAATAATATTTGTATATCTCTCCTTAGTAATAGCTATAACATAAGCTCCTCTAGCTTTTAACTCCTTTATATTAGAGAGCATTTTCTCAACCATATCCTCTTGAGTAGCAATAGCAATTATAGGTGTACCCTCTTCAATAAGGGCTATAGTTCCATGTTTTAACTCACCAGCTGGAAAAGCTTCAGTATGTATGTAGCTTATCTCTTTCATTTTTAGAGATCCCTCTTGACAGCATTTGCTATCTATTCCTCTACCTATGTAAAAGGCATCATTTTTATTTTTTAAAAACCCACTGATAAGTTTTATCTCCTCTTTCTTTTTTAGAATGAGATCAATATTATTTGAAAGTTTATAGATAATATCTAGATAACTATGATAACTCTCATTGTCAACTACTCCATTTTTCTCACCTAAATAGATAGCTAATAGGTAAAGAAGGGTAACTTGTGCTGTATAAGCTTTAGTTGAAGCAACAGAGATTTCAGGTCCAGCAGTAGTATATAGAACCATATCTGCTTCTCTAGCAATACTAGATCCCAACACATTTGTGATAGCTAAAGTTTGAGCTCCTTTACTTTTTGACATCTTCATAGCCATAAGAGTATCCAATGTTTCACCAGATTGACTGATAAAAATAACAAGGGTATTTTCATTTATGAAAGGATCACTGTATCTAAATTCAGAGGCAATATCAACATCAGCCTTGATTTTAGATATATTTTTTAAAAAATGTGCTCCTTGAAGTCCAGCATGGTACGCAGTTCCACAAGCAACTATATAGATCTCTTTGATCTTAGATAGATCAATATTTAAAGAGGAGTTAAAGTTAATTTTACCTAAATTGTCAGTATATGTATTCAGTGTTTTTTCTACAATACTAGGTTGTTCTTCAATCTCTTTTAGCATAAAGTGAGGATATCCATTTTTACTAGCTTGTTCCATATCCCAATCTATTTTTATAATATCTTTAGTAATTTCTACTCCAAAAGAGTTGAAAACTTTAACACTATCTTTTTTTAGAATCGCTATCTCATTGTTATCTAGGAATATCACATTTCTAGTATATTTTAAAATAGCAGGAACATCAGATGCAATAAAATTTTTGTTTTTTCCAACTCCTATTATCAAAGGACTATCCTTTCTTGTACAGATTATTTGTTCAGGATTATCCCTATCAATTATTCCAATAGCATAGCTACCTCTCAATCTCTCCTTAACTTTTAAAATTGTAGTTATTGGATCATCAATGTAGTATTTAGAAAAAAGATGAGCAATCACTTCACTATCTGTTTGAGAAGTAAATGAACACCCATCTTTAATAAGTTCAGCTTTAATTTCTAAATAGTTTTCAATAATACCATTATGAACAATGGCTACCCTTTTATCATTACTAAAATGTGGGTGGGAGTTTTCATCACTAGGATTTCCATGAGTAGCCCATCTAGTATGACCTATACCAATAAAAGATCTCTCCTCTTTATCTTTTAAAAAATCTTTTAAATTTTCCAATTTACCACTTTTTTTAGCAATGAAGATACTGTCATTTTCGATAATAGCAAGACCACAAGAGTCATAACCTCTGTACTCAAGCTTATTAAGTCCATCTAATATGACCTCCATTGCTTTTCTTTCATCTCCTACATAACCGATTATTCCGCACATACAAATCCTCCTATATATTAAATTGTTAATGTTCATAGGAGATTGTTACTTATTACCCCTTTGTCCTCTAAGTTATCTTAAAGTTTTGTACTGGTAATGGCTGTAACCACCTCTGGAGTATCCGCCGAATTTTCGATAAACTCCAGTCCTCGTCAACTTAAAAAAGTTCTGGCGCTCTTAAATTTAATCTCCCTATAGAGTTAATTATAACTTATAAAAAAAAGCTGGTCAAGTGTTATTTGACCAGCTTTAAATCTATTATCTAGATTCTTTAGCTTTCTTTAAAGCTTCTAATAATTGAACAGCGATCTTATTAGCATCTCCAACAATTCCTAAGTCAGCTATATTGAATATAGGTGCTTCTTTATCTTTGTTGATAGCTACGATATATTCAGATTCTTCCATACCTGCAACGTGTTGGATTGCTCCAGAGATTCCACAAGCGAAATAGATATCAGGTCTAACAGTTTTTCCTGTTTGTCCAACTTGTCTATCATGCTCAATAAATCCAGCATCTACTGCTGCTCTTGATGCAGATACAGTAGCTCCTAATTCAGTAGCAACTGATTGTAAAGCTGCAAAGTTTTCAGCAGATCCAATTCCTCTTCCTCCAGATACAAGTATCTTAGCTTCAGAAATATCAACTTTATTTTTAGTTTCTTTAACTACTTGTAAAACTTTTACTTTCATTTTAGAGTTATCTAAAGTTACAGAGAAGTTTTCAACTTCTGCTCTTCTTCCCTCTTCTTTAGGAGATTTTTGCATAACTCCTGGTCTTACTGTTGACATTTGAGGTCTGTGATCAGGACAGATGATAGTAGCCATTAAGTTTCCACCAAATGCAGGTCTTGTCATTTCAAGTCCTCTAGTTTCAGCATTAACTTCTAGTCTAGTACAGTCAGCTGTAAGTCCTGTATTCATTCTTGAAGATACTCTTGGTGCTAAATCTCTTCCTAAAGTAGTAGCTCCGAATAGAACTATTTCAGGTTTTTTAGCATCAATTATTGCTTTAAATACTTGAGCATAAGCTTCAGTATCATATAATTCTAATTTAGGTTGATCTACAACGATAACTTTATCTGCTCCATATTCTCCTAAAGTATCAGCTAATTTTCCAACATTATATCCTATTAATGCTGCTGTTACTGGAACGTCTAAAGTTTGAGCTAATTCCTTAGCTTTTCCTACTAATTCAAGTCCAACGTTTTGAAGTACCCCGTCTCTTTGCTCTGCAAATACTAATATTCCTCTATAATCATTTAAATTCATTCTCTTATCTCCTTTATCCTAAGGTTATTAAGGTTTTTTGTTAATTAGATAACAAATTTCTCTTTTAATTTTTCAACAATTAATTCAACAGCTTCTTTAGTGTCTAATTCAAATACTTTACCAGCTTGTTTAGCTCCTTTAGTAAATGATTTTTTAACTTTTGTAGGTGATCCTTTTAATCCAATTATTTCAGGATTTATTTCGATATCATCAAATGTCCAAGTTTCAACTGGTTTATCAAATGCTTCAACGATTCCTTTAACTCTCATATATCTTGGAGCGTTAGCTTCAGTTAATACAGTTACAAGAGCAGGTAATTGAACATTTACTAAGTAGTATCCATCTTCAACAACTCTTTTTATAGTTAAGCTATTGTCTTTATCATCATATTGCATCTCTTTAACATAAGATACTTGTGGTAAATCAAGGTGCTCAGCAATTTGTGGACCTACTTGAGCAGTATCTCCGTCTATTGCTTGTCTTCCAGCGATTATTAAGTCTGCATCTATTTTTCTTAAAGCAGCAGCTATAGTGTTAGAAGTAGCTAAAGTATCAGCTCCTCCAAATTTTCTATCTGTTAATAGTATTGCTCTATCTGCACCCATTGCATAAGCTTCTCTTAAGATAGCCTCAGCTTGAGGTGGTCCCATTGTAATAACAGTTACATGGGCATTATATTTATCTTTTAATCTTAATGCTTCTTCTAATCCAGCTTTATCATCTGGGTTCATAATACTAGGAACTCCATCTCTAATTAATGTTCCTGTTACTGGATCTAATTTTATCTCAGTTGTATCTGGAACTTGCTTTATACAAACTACTATTTTCATCTTGCATCCTCCATATATTAATTCCTGAACTTTTAATTTCTTAAATTATTTAATAACTATTTTAAAAGATTTCCAGAGATTACCATTCTTTGAACTTCTGAAGTTCCTTCATAGATCTCAGTAATCTTAGCATCTCTCATCATTCTTTCTACTGGATATTCTCTAGTGTATCCATATCCTCCGTGTAGTTGAACTGCTTTTGTAGTTACTTCCATAGCAGTTTCTGCAGCAAATAGTTTTGCTCTAGCAGCATCTACTGTATATGGTAGGTGGTTGCTTTCTCTCCATGCAGCTTTGTAAACAAGAAGTCTTGCAGCTTCGATCTTAACTTCTAAGTCAGCTAATTGGAATTGAGTATTTTGGAATTGAGCTAATGCTCTCTTGAATTGTTTTCTCTCTTTTACATAGTTTACAGTTTCATCTAAAGCACCTTGTGCGATTCCTAATGCTTGAGAAGCAATTCCTATTCTTCCTCCATCAAGAGTCATCATAGCAATTTTAAATCCTTTTCCAACTTGTCCTAATAAGTTTTCTTTAGGGATTCTTGCATTTTCAAATATTAATTCACAAGTAGAAGATCCTTTGATTCCAAGTTTTTTCTCTTTTTTACCTACAGAGAATCCAGGAGTTCCTTCTTCAATAATGAAAGCAGATATTCCTTTTAGTCCTAATGATTTGTCTGTCATAGCAAATATTACATATACGTGAGCATATCCAGCGTTAGTTATGAATATTTTAGAACCGTTGATAACCCATTCATTTGTTGCTTCATCTAAAACAGCAGTAGTTTGTTGTCCTGCAGCATCAGTTCCAGCATTTGGCTCAGTTAATCCGAAAGCTCCAATCCACTCTCCACTTGCTAATTTTGGAATATATTTTTGTTTTTGCTCTTCAGTACCAAATTTTAAAATTGGCCAAGTTCCTAATGAAGTGTGTGCAGAAACAATAACTCCTGTTGTACCACAAACTCTAGAAAGTTCTTCTACAGCCATAGCGTACATTACGTTATCTCCACCAGCTCCACCATACTCTTTAGGAATAGGGATACCCATTAATCCAATTTCAGCCATTTTCTTAACTGTTTCTACTGGGAATCTCTCCTCTTCATCAACTTCAGCAGCTAGAGGTTTTACCTCTTTTTCAGCAAATTCTCTTATCATTTGTCTGAAAAGTTCATGTGTTTTAGGCATATTAAATTCCATTCTTTTAATCCTCCTACAAAAAAAATTACTCTTTCATTATTTTGCTTGAACTCATAATATAACTTTTTCAAAATTTATTTAGTATAATTTTAAAGTTATTAATCCTATACTGGGACGAAAAAGCAAACTCCCCTTGATACTCCCCTTACCTAGCAGTTTTTAACTACTATATAGAATCAGATAGATTTAGAAACAAAAAATATTTTCTGTTTAAATCCTATTGATTCTTCCTATCGATAGTATAGCATATTTTTATAAAAAAATTAAGTTTTTTTAATAAAAATCACATTTAGTTATAAAAAGAAAATAGTATTTATTGAACTTTTTACAAACATCTAGTCTATCCATAGGACTCATATTATTAGTTATATCAATAATTTACTTTAATGTCAAGAATATATTGATATTTATTTTTTTACACTCAAATTTTAATCTCAAGAAATTGAAAAACTAACCATTTTAATTCTTCCCAAATTAAAAAGACTATCAGCCCTAATAAAGGGCTAATAGCCTTAAAAAAAATATGAATTAGGATGTAAAATTAAGCAAGAATATTCTTCTTAATAAAGATTAACATTTTTATGAATATTCCTGAGATTAAGATAGTAGCCATAATAGATGCTATACAGGCAAAGTCATACCAAAACTCTCCTCTAGCTAGATCAAAACTACTAATGTATTTTGAATATTTTAAAATAGCAGTAGAACTTATAGCCAATGGGAAAGTGAATGATGCATATACTGGAGTAAAATCTAATCTAAAAATTTTAAACATTGCTATATATATTAATGCTGTCATAAATATTCCTAATGGAAAAAGAAAATTTACAATTGTAGGATTAGGGCTACTAAAAGCAACCAAGTAACCAGCTAAACATAGATTTGGTGGAGCAGCCATAATAGCAAATGTAGGAAGTCTTGCATCATCAATTCTTTCTACAAAAATTATTCTGTACAACATCAATGGTAACATAACTATATAAAAAACAAAACCAATATAGAAAATTATCTGTGTTAAGAATGGCATACCCATAGATGAAGAGCTTACACAAGCTACAACTATTCCAATTGGTGGAACAAACCAACTTGGAATCATATGATGCATATTCCAAGAGTTGCAACGATGGTAAATAAATGATGTACCAAATATAAAGTGTAAAACTATACATAATAGCCATAAACCTTTTCCTAAAACAGGGGAAAAGTGATATAACACTACAGAAAAATTCATCAGAGCCATATCTAAAGTGGGGATAAAACTTCCTATTGTTGGGTGTTTCAACTCTTCTTTAAAAACATCAAAATGTAAAAAGTTTTTAGTAATTATAGGTAATAATAACATTAAAGAAATAAAATTTCCAATATACAAAAAAGCAGGATTAAAAATAGCAGACAAAGCTCCACTTATTCCTGATATTCCTAAAGCCAAACCAGTAAGTGCCACAGGCAAAGCCTTAAAAATCTCTTTAAAAGATCTCATAATACTCTCCTTATTATAAATTTTTAATTAACAGAGTTATTATAATATTTTTATAAAAAATAGTCCAGTTAAATATTAGTAAAATTTATAATTATTTATTTTATGATAATAAAAAATTATTATAGATGTAGAAGAGTAATAAAAAAACTACCAAAATATTCTAATTTCAGTAGTTTTTTAGTGATTTAGAAATGTTTATATTTTAATAAAAACTCTCTTTTTTAAACTTTACAGATCTATTTCTCATAGGAAGATAAGCAATATAAGTGATAATAATATATATTAACTCTGCAACAATGATGTAATTAGGCCACTCTCCAAAATAGTTCAGTGGAGATGAAAACGAAGGTAACCTATTTATATATAGATAGTTTGTGCCAAGTTTATCATTTATAAAATACACTCCCAAAGCTATTAAATTAATAGAAAAGAAAGCTGAAAAATAGCCACCTAATGTAGGTCTAAATTTGAAGTGTACATATGCATAGATCACTGCAAATAATATATAAAAATGTGTAATGAAAAAACTCAAAGTCATAAAATTAGGAAATGAGTACTTTATATCTGGTGTAATGATTGCAAAAATAGCTCCTAAACTCCAGTAATAACAGAGTTGAAACAAGGTATTAGAACCACTGAGCATCATAATTATAATAAAAATTAGAGTTATATTACAAAGATGAAGTGGTAAAAGTTGAGAGATACTTTCACTATTATACATATATCTATAAACCAATTCACTGATTTTAAGTAAAAATATTGCTACTGCAGAGATTTTTGCAAATCGTTTTTTATTAAAAAAGTTAGCAATAATTATTAAAAAAATAAAAAATAAAACATTGGAAAAAATTATCCAAAAATGTTCACTACTAAAAACCTTAAAATTCTCCATACCAAAATTCCCCCTTTATCTGTGGAATCCTAAATCTGCAGGATTATAATCTCCAGAAATATAGTGAATATTTCCACCATTGTTTTCAAAGATTTTTCTAGCTCTTATAACCCTTAAGATCAGCTCCACTGTCTCTGGTGCCAAATTATCTCTCTTATACATACCTTTTGACCAGAAATAGAGAACTAAATTACTATCTCCATAGATATTTTTATAATTTAATTCTGTTGCAATATCAATAGCTAGTAAAAGACCCAATAATTCACCAAAGTTATTAGTTTTTTCTTTTCCAAGATAGATATTATCAAACTCATTAGTTGGATATCCTAATGTATTATGATGTAATAAAGATTTTCCACTTTCATCAGTTACCCTTGTTTCTACTCCAATACCTCTACCAGTTCCAGCATCAAAATATATTCCAGAAGAAAGATTTTTTTGAATCTCTCTCTTTATTTCAGCTTTTTTTTCATAGTTAGCTCCATTGGATAACCAAAGTTTCCCCTCTGCAATAGTTGGAAAAGATTTATATCTCGCTTTTTTTCCAGATACAATTAACTTACATTCATCCCAAGTTTCAACTATTCCACTTTTATTTTCCTTTTCTAAGAAATATGCATAAATTTTTTTTGCCACACTTTTCCTCCTGAAATGTATTCATAGAGATATCTTAGCTCATAAATTAAAATTTTACAATTTTTTTTTGAAACAAACAAAAAATAGTTGCACAAAATTGAGAAGTATGATAAAATAACTTCGATATTAAGAAAAATTTTTGTAGGAAGGTGAAAATATGAGAAACGGAATTCATCCACAATATAATGTAGTAACTGTTGAGTGTACTTGTGGAGAAAAATTTGAAACAAGATCAACATATGCTAAAGGGAGCGAACTTAAAGTAGCAGTATGTTCAAAATGCCATCCATTCTATACTGGAAAGGCTAAATTTATCGATGCAGCTGGAAGAGTTGACAAATTCAATAAAAAATATAGCATCAAAAAATAGTTTATTAAAGGAAAGTAGGGTTAATATCCTACTTTTTTTATAAAAATATATTTAAGGAGGAATGACATGGCGGTAATAGAGATTAATCACCCATTAATTCAGCATAAATTAACATTGATGAGAAGTGTAGATACTGACACTAAATCATTTAGAGAAAATTTAAATGAGATTGCTAAACTTATGACATATGAGGCAACAAAAAATTTAAAATTACAAGATAAAGAAGTTACAACACCTCTTATGACAACAACAGGTTGTGAATTACAAGATAGATTGGCAATCATACCAATATTAAGAGCTGGATTAGGAATGACAGATGGAATACTAGATCTTATGCCAACAGCTAAAGTTGGACATATAGGAGTATATAGAAACGAAGAGACATTAGAACCTGTATATTACTATTGTAAACTTCCTGTAGATATAACTTCAAGAAAAGTAATAGTAGTTGATCCTATGTTAGCAACAGGAGGATCTGCTGTATATGCAATAGACTATTTAAAAAATCAAGGAGTAAAAGATATTATATTTATGTGTCTTGTTGCTGCTCCAGAAGGAATTGCAAAACTTTTAAATAAACATCCAGATGTAGCTATATACACAGCTAAAATAGACCAAGGTTTAACAGCTGAAGGGTATATTTATCCAGGACTAGGAGATTGTGGAGATAGAATATTTGGAACTAAATAACTAATATCAATAAAAAGGATGTTACAATAATAATTTGTGACATCCTTTTATTTTTCTATACTAATTAATATTAATTAGCTCAGAAAGCACTTTTTTAAACAACTTTATTCCTTTTTTTATTTGATTAGAATTACATTGGGCAAAACTTAAACGCAAATAGGTTGAATAATTTATAGAAAAAACAACACCAGGAATAATCCTGACACCTTCTTTTATAAGTTTGAAATATATGGCTTCTCCAGTGATATTAGGAGGAAGTTTTATCCAAAAAGATAAACCACCTTGAGGTTTGTTAAAACTAATTTCTGTAATTGTTGAAAGTTCATTAAAGAGTAACTCTTGTTTTATAGAGTACTCTTTTCTGAGTTTAAAGATATAGTCCATCCAAATGTTATTTTCTAGAAAATATTGAAAAATTCTTTGATTTAATCCAGAGGTGGAAATATCTGTAGAATACTTTGTTCTGATTACTTCAGAAACTATTGATGGTGGAACAATCATAAATCCTATTCTAAATCCAGGCATAAAAATTTTGGAGTAACTTTTTATAAAAATAACTCTATCTTTATTATCTAAACTTTTAAGTGGAAAGATTTTGTCTTTAAAATAAAGTTCAGAGCTACTATCATCTTCAATAATATAGAAGTTATATTTTTCTGCTAAATTTAAAAGTTTGTATTTTTTTTCCTGAGATAGAGTTATTCCAGTAGGATTTTGGAATATAGGAATTATATATAGTAGTCTAATTTGGTTATATTTTAAAAAGTTTTCTAATAATTCTATATTAATTCCATCTTTATCAAGAGGAATTCTTTCGATTATTGCTCCTTTTTCTTTAAAACTATTAATTGCTCCTTTATAAGTGGGATCTTCAACAATTACGATATCATTATTTTGGATAAGAACTTGGCTAATTAAATTGATTCCTTGTTGAGCTCCAGAGATTATCTGTATATTTTCAAGTTTTGTTTCTATATCCATAGTTTTTAATGTTTTTAAGATACATTTTCTAAACTCAATATTTCCTTGTGGGAGCTCATAGAGAAGCGCTTTTTCACCTTGAGTGTCTAATATAGAATTGATGGTACTTTTTAAAATATCTATAGGAAAAAAATTGCTTTTAGGTGAAGCTGAAGAAAAATCAATGTTACAGTTGTCAGTAAAATAATTGTATTTAAACTCTTCATTTATCATATAATCTTCTGGATAAAAAAAGTGATTATTTCTATTATATTTTATATAGAAACCACTCCCTTTTTTAGAGAAAACATAAGCATTTTTTTCTAATAATTCGTAAGCTTTAATTACAGTAAAATTACTAACTTTAAATTTTTTAGCTAATTTCCTAATTGAAGGGAGTTTATAAGTCAATTTTTCACTTTCAATATCTTTTTTTAAGAAATTATATAATTTAAGATAAAGGGTATCACCATCTTCTAAGATCAATTTATCCATAAATTTATACTCCTATTTACTAATTTATTTCTTTATCCATTTAAAAGTGTACCGATACAATTTTAGATGAATAAATTGAATTTATGTATTTAATATGTAATAATAAAATTGTAGATTATATTAATACTTGTATCTTAATTATAATAAAATTTTCAAAAAAAATAAAGGGGGATTATTATGGAAAGACATGAATTAAATAAGAACTTGGCACAAATGTTAAAAGGTGGAGTTATAATGGATGTTACTACTCCAGCTGAAGCAATTATAGCAGAAAAAGCAGGAGCTTGTGCAGTAATGGCTTTAGAGAGAGTACCGGCAGATATTAGAAAAGCTGGTGGTGTAGCAAGAATGTCAGATCCTAAAATGATAAAAGAGATTCAAGCAGCAGTTTCAATTCCTGTTATGGCAAAAGTAAGGATTGGACATTTTGTTGAAGCTCAAATATTAGAGGCTTTAGAGGTAGATTATATAGATGAAAGTGAAGTTTTAACTCCAGCAGATGATAGATATCACATAGATAAAACTAAATTTAGAGTTCCTTTTGTTTGTGGAGCAAAAAATCTAGGTGAGGCTCTTAGAAGAATACAAGAGGGAGCTAGCATGATAAGAACTAAGGGGGAACCAGGAACAGGAGATATAATTGAAGCTGTCAAACATATGAGAAGAATGAATGAAGAGATAAGAAGAATAAGTTCAGTGGCTGAATCAGAACTATATAATATAGCCAAAGAATTAGGAGTTCCTTATGAGTTATTAAAGTATGTGTATGAAAATAAGAAGTTACCAGTTGTAAATTTTGCAGCTGGAGGAGTTGCTACTCCAGCAGATGCGGCTTTAATGATGCAGTTAGGTTGTGATGGTGTTTTTGTGGGCTCAGGGATATTTAAATCTGGAGATCCTGCTAAAAGAGCTGCAGCAATAGTAAAAGCTGTCACAAATTATAATAATCCTAAAATATTGGCAGAAATATCAGAAGATTTAGGAGAAGCTATGGTTGGAATAAATGTTTATAGTTTAAATCAAAATGAAAAAATGGCTGATAGAGGTTATTAAAATGAGAATAGGAATATTAGCTTTACAGGGAGCCTTTTTAGAGCATAGACAGAGATTGGAAAAATTAGGTGTTGAAAATATCTATGTGAAAACTAAAGAGGACTTAGATCATATAGATGGAATAATTTTACCAGGTGGAGAGAGTACTGCTATGGGAAAATTATTAAGAGAATTAAAAATTTTAGAGAAATTGAAAAGAATGATAGAAGAGGGATTGCCAGTATTTGGAACTTGTTCTGGAATGATTTTATTAGCTAAAAATTTATATAATGATAAAACTTGTCATTTGGGAACTATGGATATAGAAGTAAGAAGAAATGCTTATGGAAGACAATTAGGTAGTTTTTCATACTTGGGAGATTTTAATGGTATGGAGAATAAAATAAAAATGGCATTTATTAGAGCTCCTTATGTTGAAACTGTTGGTGAAGGAGTAAAGATTTTAGCTAAAGTTAACGGGAAAATAGTTGCAGTGAGGGAGAGAAATATGCTTGCTACATCTTTTCATCCAGAATTAACTGAGGATTTATCTATACATAAATATTTTTTAAGTATGATAAAATAATATTTTTAATGTATAAAAAAGGGAGATACTAGGTATTTCTCTTTTTTTTATGTCCAAAAAATATTTGAAAAATAATTGTATAAACACTTTAATTTGTAACATATAAATGATAAAATTTATATATAAAATGATTGAAGAGGGAAAATATGAAGAATAAACTTTTGAAGTTATTATCAGATAATAAGAATGCAATAATAGGAGAAGAGAAGTATATTGTAGCTGCAGTTCTTATAGCTATGGTTGTGATAGAGGGAGAGGAGTATATAGTATTAGAGAAGAGAGCCTCACAGATAAGACAGGGTGGAGAGATCTCATTTCCAGGTGGAAAGTATGATGTAGCAGATTTAACAACAGAAACCACAGCTTGTAGAGAAACCTATGAAGAGTTAGGTATAGATAGAGAGAAGATAGAGATACTGGGAAAATTTGGTAGTTTGATTACACCAAGAGGAATGTTACTAGATATCTATGTTGGACAACTAAATATAAAAAATGTAAAAGAGATGAGATTTAATACAAGTGAAGTGGAGAAACTCCTATTTGTTCCAATTAAATTTTTTAAGGAGAATGAACCGAGAATAGAAAAGATAGAGATGAAAAATATACCTATGTTTTCACCTAGTGAGTTGAAACTACCTAAAAGGTATGGAAACTCTTGGACTGGGTATTTTAGAGATGTATACTTTTATAATTATCAAGAAGAGGTAATTTGGGGAATTACAGCAGAAATTATATACGAGTTTATACAGAAGTATAGCTAACCTTAAGAAAAAGTGATATAATATAGAGGAAAATAGTTGGATAACAGGAGGTTGTTAAAGATGATATTAAGCAGAGAAACAGCTGCAAGAGTGATAGAAGAGTTAAAACTTCAAGGTAAAAAAGTAGTGTTTACAAATGGATGTTTTGATATTTTACATGTAGGGCATTTAAGATATTTAAATGATGCTAAAAAACAGGGGGATGTATTAATTGTAGGGGTTAATTCAGATAGCTCAGTAAGAAAGTTAAAAGGTCCAACTAGACCAATTAATAATGAGATTGATAGAGCTGAGATGCTATCAGGATTAAAAGCAGTAGATTTTACATTGATATTTGATGAACTTACACCTATAGAGACATTGGAGAAAATAAAGCCTTCAATACATGTAAAGGGAGGAGATTATAAAAAGGAGGAGCTACCAGAGACAGCTACAGTGGAGAAAAATGGTGGTGAAGTTAGAATCTTGTCCTTTGTTGAGGGAAAATCAACTACTAATATAGTAAATAAAATACAATTTAAAGATGATGGAGGAAATGATGAATAAGATACTCACTTTTGAAGAGCTAGATAGATTAGCAGAGAAGTTAGCTGATTTTTCTAGTGAAAATACAGTGATAGCTCTTATAGGTGATTTAGGAACTGGAAAAACTACATTTTCACAGAAATTTGCTAAAGCTTTGGGAGTGAAGGAGCAGATAAAAAGTCCAACATTTAACTATGTATTAGAGTATTTAAGTGGAAGATTACCACTATACCACTTTGATGTATATCGTTTAGGTGAAGCAGAGGAGATATATGAGATAGGTTATGAGGACTATTTAAATAGTGATGGAGTCCTTTTGATTGAATGGGCTAATATAATAGAGAGTGAGCTTCCTAAAAAATATATTGAGATTAAAATAAACTATCATACTGAAAATACTAGAGAAGTGGAATTACAGTATATAGGAGATGAAATGAAAGATAAGGAGATGTTGGAGTATGTTGGTTTTAGCCATTGATACAGCTACAAAGATAGGAAGTGTAGCTCTTTATGATGATAAAATTGGAGTGATAGGAGAGTTAAATATATATGTTAAGATAAATCACTCAGCAGTTATAATGTCAATGATAGATAATCTATTTAAAATGACAAAATTAACTATAAATGATGTGGATAGAATAGCTATAACAGTTGGACCAGGATCGTTTACAGGAATAAGAATAGGAGTGGCTGTAGCTAAAGGTTTATGTTATGGAACAGAAAAAAGTATTGTTGGAATAAATGAGCTAGATCTATTAGCTAATAATATAGAGGGATTTCAAGGTGAGATTGTATCATTAATAGATGCGAGAAAAGAGAGAGTATACTACTCTATATATGAAAAAAATAGTGAATTAAAAAGAGTGAGTGACTATAAAGATGGGGAGATAAGAGAGTTATTAGAAAACTTAAAAGGAAAGACTCCAATTTTTTGTGGAGATGGTGCTATAGCATATGAGAGTATAATCAAAGAGATTTTAGGAGAAGATGCTAAAATAGTTACTAGAGCTAACTCAATCCCAAGAGCTGTAATAGCAGGACAGTTATCAATTACAAGAACTGAAGATAATCTATATACTTTAGAGCCTTTTTATGTAAATAAATCTCAAGCAGAAAGAGAAAGAGAAGAGAGATTAAGCAAGAATTGTTAAGTAGTTTGTAAATAAAATTAAAATAAATTATGATACTTAAATTCAAATGGAGGGAACTTTATGTTAGTAAAAAAGTGGAGATGTACAGTTTGTGATGAATTATTTGACTATGACAAAAAACCGTCTAGTTGTCCAGTATGTGGAGTTGGACAGGAGCTTTTTGAATTGGTAGAGGTAGAGGTATCAGAAAACTCAATAGAAAAAGAGGTGGATATATTAATAATTGGAGGTGGAGTTGCAGCTGTAAATGCAGCAGATGCAGTTTCTAGTAGAAATAAAAAAGCTAGAATAACAATAATTTCCAAAGAAAAATATCTACCATATTACAGAACAAGATTAACAGAGATAATAGACAATGAGATTCCTATGGAGAGAATGTTGATAAAAAAAGAGAGTTGGTATGCTGAGAGAAATATCAAACTACTACTTGAAGAGGAGGTTATCTCTGTAGCAACAGATGAGAAATTTGTTGAGCTGGCTAGTGGGAAAAGATTGAATTATGATTCTTTAGTAATAGCTAGTGGAGCTAGATGTTTTGTTCCACCATTTGAAAATAAAGATCTAAAAAATGTTAGAGTTATAAGAGAGATGGCAGAAACTTATGATATAATTGATACAGCCAAAAAATCTAAAAAAGTAGTTGTGATAGGTGGAGGAGTTTTAGGACTTGAAGCTGCTTGGGGATTTAAAAATTTAGGTTTAGATGTAACTGTATTAGAAGTTATGCCAAGAGTTCTTCCAAGACAATTGGATGAAAAAGGTAGTGAGTTATTAGAAAAATTGATAAAAACTTCTGGAGTAAATATTATGACAGGAGTAGAGATTAAAGGATTTGCAGGTAGCGATTGTGTAGAGAAAGTAGTGTTGAAAAATGGAGTTGAATTAGATGCTGATTTGGTTATAATCAGTGCTGGTATTGCTCCAAACAAAGAATTTATGCTTTCTACTAAGATTGCTGTAAATAGAGGTATCATAGTAAATGAGAAGATGGAAACATCTATAAAAGATATCTACGCTTGTGGAGATATAGCTGAATATAATGGAAAGATAATAGGATTGTGGCAAGTAGCTATGGAACAAGGAAAAATTGTAGGTGCTAATATTTGTGGTGAAGAAAAAATTTATAGTGAGCAGATACAACCACTTAGCTTTGAAGGAATGAATACACAACTTCTTTCTATTGGAAATATAACTGATTCAGGTGAGACAGTTGTAGACTATAATGCAGAGAAAAATATCTATAGAAAATTTTTCTTTAAAAATGAGATTCTAGTAGGGGCACTATTGATAGGTGATACTGGAAAATCAGTGGCAGTGATAAAAGGTGTAAGAGAGGGAGTTAGAAAAATCCAGATCTTAGCAAAATTATATAATTAAAGCTTGGCTTTTTTTTGAAAATATTGTACAATGTAAAGAAACAATTTCTGACTACTAAAATTAAGAGTTTTGAACATTATCAGAAATTAGGAGGAAGAATTGAATAGGTTAATAAACTTAAATGACGCAACTTTTTCTGAATACTTGAATAGTGAAGAGGAGTTAGTAATACTTAATTTTGTAACAGAGTGGTGTGGTCCTTGTAAGATGTTACTTCCTATTTTAGAAACAATATCTACAGAAGAAAAGATAAAAGTATTCAAGGTAAATGTTGATGAAAACCCAAACTTAGCCTATGAGTTTGGAATAACTAGTGTTCCCGTAACCATATTTTTTGGTGAAGGAAGTAGAATATGCCAATTAAATGGAATGAAATCAAAAGAGGAACTGAGAGAAAAATTAAGGGAATTGAGATAGATAGAGCTCTTGATTTTGATAGTTAAATTAAAAATTAAAGAGAGGGAAATCGTTTCTAAACATATGAAAAATATGATTTTAGAGATGATTTCTTCTTTTTATTTTATTCTTTTAAATAAATTTTAGACAAAATAAATAAAGATATGGTATAATTATCTAATAATATTCAGTTTGCAGAGAGGATTAGATTATGAGGGATAGGATAAGATTAGCAGTAGCATTCGTAGTTGTATCATATATAGTTTTTGGAATAAAACTGGAAGAGATTCCAGCAGTTTCAAATTTATCTTCTTCAGCCACTCAAATCGAATTGAAAAAAGAGAGAGAAGGGGCAATATTAGCAGGAACAGATGAGGTAGAGATCGACCTATTAAATAATACATTAAAATCAAAAAATGGAATAAATTTAAAACAGGGAGATTTAGAACTAAAGGCCTATGATATAAGAAGAGATATTGAAAAGAATAGAGCTTATGTGAATGGAGAACTTCAAACGCTTTTTTCTAATGAGGTAGGAGACTTGAGCCTACAGTCATTAGAGGGTGGGAATGTATCACTTGCAGGAACAGATGGGGAATTTTATAAAAATTTTGGATATTTAGATGTCTCTAAAGTAACTGGAGCTGAAGCACCAAATAATAATATATATTTTGGTGGGGATAAGATTCAGTATAAAGATAATAAAATTTTCATAAATGATGGATGGCTTACAACGGATTTTAACATAATGAAAACGAAAGATCCAAATGATGCAGGATATCATTTCTTATCTGAAAATATAATAATAGAGCCTGATAAGCAAATTACTTTAAAAAATAGTGATTTCTTTCTTGGAGATAAAAGTAGACTACCATTTAGATTTCCTTGGTATAGAGCTAATATAAGACAAGGTTCACAAGTACCATTGTTTCCTCAGTGGGGAACAGACGACTACTATGGTTGGAATGTTTCTTGGGGATTTTTGTATGGAGATAGAGGAGATAAGTATATAGGTGGATTTGCTCCGAAATTTGCTGATACTATGGGTGTTTTGGTAGGTAGATGGGAGAACTGGTATAAAACTGATAACTTTGGAACTATGAAGTTGGATGTAGATGATTGGTTAGTTCATTCTAAGGAGAAGAGTTTAGATACAAGTAAATTAGATCCTATGAAAGATGCTGGAAAGTATTTAGAGCATGAAGAAAAAAAGAAAAGATACAGAGTGAACTATACTCACGAATATGATGCTGAGTATGGGAAACTGTATTTTAACACTATAAATGCAACTTATAATATGATACCTAGGTTGGAAGATATAGTAGTAGACTATACAAACAACAATAGATTTGGAGCGAAAGAGGAAGAGGGAGTAAGACCTGATCTGACTAAAACTATGAGTTTTTTCAGTATGGATGCTGATTTAAAAAATCTAGGTGCTGATAAGGATATAACGTTAAAGAGTAAGTTGAAATTAACTGATGATAAAAAAGCTTATGCTTTAATGGTATATGATGATATAGATGATGTATCTTATGGAAGTAGTATAGATAACGATCTATTTAGTCAGGTGGAGTTATATAAAGACAATAAGAGCTATAAAATAGGTGGATACTATAATTATTTATACGATATGGATCCAGGATCAACATTTGATGATACTCAATCTAGAGCAGAGGATTTTGGTTTTGAATACTTAGATAAGGAAACTAAAGTAGGATTCTCTTATGATGAGAAAAACGGAGATAGATTTAGAAAGCTTGGACTTTGGGAGAGAGATCCGAAGTTGGATAGCCTACTTAAATACAATAGTATGTATGGTAGTAAATTTAAAGCTGATTATTCTCCAAGTATGGTAAAAGAGTATAATGAGTTTGATACAAAAGATTTGAGAGTATCTTTTGGAGAGTATGATTTTATAGGGGATTACAAGATAAAGCCAGGGTATGATTACTATTCAGAGATCAGAGAGCTAAATCTTGATAATGATCCATTGAGAGAAAAAGTTATAAAAGGAAATGAAAGAAGTAAGCAGTATAATAGATTTGAAGATATTATTTATAGCAATTTTGAGCAAAAAAGAGGTTATGTAGATATATTCAATGATACTACTAAATTTACTTTTGCTGGTGGAAAGACAGAGGAGGAGTTCTGGGATAGAACCGGAATTTATACAGCTGATGGATATAGAAAATATATTAATAATTCAGATTTCTATGAAGTGAGTGCTCAAAGAGATGAGATCTCTTTAGATAACTTTGGAGAGATTGCTCTGTTTGGAGGACTTAGATACGATAAGTATACCAGTGGTTACAATCCATATAGCAATAATGGAAAAGGAAATTTTGCTAGTGGAGAGGATTCTACATTAAGAACTCAATTGAAGTTAAATCATACAATGACTGTATTTAATAACGAAGAGAATAGAGATAGAACTATAGATCTATCTATGGCTAATAATTTGACGTTATTTTATCAAAGATATGACTATGATTCTGGAAGTGTAAATTTTGGTGAAGATACTAATGGAAGAAGTGCTGAGTATATAAGATTAAAAAATAAAGATAATATATACCAAGTGAAGGATAGTATTAATACCACAGTTGGGAACACTGAAACTATATATACTATAGATTACAAAAGAGCAGAAAATCCAGCTACTAACAAATTAAATAATGAAGTTGTAAAAAATGATCTAGAATTTAAAATAGATGGAGATAAATCATTAGTTTTAAATTATGGTGAAGATAAAAAGTATACAGATGAGACTTTAAATAAAGAGAATTATAACTACTACACTTTTAGAGACTATGGTGTGACTTACTATTTAGGAGATCATAGATTGTCTTATCAAAACAATAGTATAGATTCAAAAATTTGGGATATAGATCCTAAATACAACAATGGATTGAATATAGATAATGCTAAAGAAAAAATTAGATTGAATACCTATTCATATGAATATACTTTTGGAGATAATAGATTAGGACTAGATTTTAGTGAAGGTAGAGATAATAGAAGAAACTATAAGACACCAGAGGAAGAGCTAGATGTTAAAAACCAAATTTATGGAGTATCTTTCTTAGATGGTGGAGATGTAGAGAATTACTATAGAGCGACTTATGAGATCTATAACCACAATGAAAAAGGTGCTAGAGATAGTAATTTAGGATATAACCTTCAAAACTCAGATATAATCTCATTTAACTATGAATATAGAGATAAGAGATTTAGTGATGATGAGTTGAGAAGATATGCAGAGATAGAGTTTGATAAGGATTCTAACTCATTGACTCCACAAGAGATATATAGAGTTAGAGATATATTGAGAAATAGAGAGAGAAATCATGTAGATTTTAAATTGAATAGAAGTATCTATGATGATTTTACAAATATGGCAGAGTATAAACGTAATTTCAGAGTTAATTTGATGTTACAGAGAAACGAAGCTAGATACAAGATGACAGAGGACTACTGGGACTCTCTTGAAGAGATACAAGCTGGAGTATTCTATTCACAAAATAGATTTGGTATAGGATATGAAATTGAGGAAAATTCTAGTTGGAGAGATAAAAAAGGTGTTAAAGCCAAAGAATGGGGCAAAGTAGATAGAGAACATAAGATAAGCCTAGTAACGAAGATTGGTAAACCAAGTGAAGGTTGGACTTTAAAAACTTATGCTAAGTTCTATGAAGATCTGACAGGAGAGATAAAACAAAGTAGTGACGAGAGAGCTAGAAAATCATCTTTAGATGGATTAGGAATAGAGATTGGAAAAGAGATGGGATACTATCAATGGTCACTGGCATTTGAGAAAGAGTATGTTTTAAGTGCTAGAGATTATGAGTGGAGAGCAGCTCTTCAATTTACACTTCTAACCTTCCCAAGCAATCCAATATTTGGTATAGGTGCTGATACTGGTGTAGATAAGAAAACTAAGCCAGAAACCTATATGTTTGACGGATTGAAAGTAGAGGATATAGTAGATTAAAAGATGAAAAATTGATGATATAATAGGAGGAAAAATTATGAAAGCGATATTACCAAGTGGAGATGTAAAGGAGTTTGAAGGAGAAGTAAACTTATTTACAATAGCTAAAAGTATAAGCAATTCACTAGCTAAAAAATCAGTAGCTGCTAAAGTGAATGATGAATTGGTTGATATGTCAACTTTATTAAACGGGGAAGCTAAGGTGGAGTTTATAACTCCTGATACTGAAGATGGAGAAGAGGTTATAAGACACTCTACAGCTCACCTTATGGCACAAGCAGTAGTGAGACTTTTTCCAGGAACAAAAGTTGCAATTGGACCAGCTATAGAGAATGGATTTTATTATGATTTCGATCCAAAAGTTCAATTTACAGAGGAAGATTTAGCTAAAATAGAAGCTGAAATGAAAAAAATTGTTAAAGAGAACGAAAAAATTGAAAGAATAATGATGACTAGAGAGGATGCAATAAAGCATTTTGAAGAGTTAGGAGAAGAGTATAAAGTAGAGATAATAAAAGAGATAGCTCAAGGTGAGATGTTATCTTTCTATAAACAGGGTGAGTTTATGGATCTATGTAGAGGACCTCACGTACCTTCTACTTCATACCTAAAAGCTTTTAAATTAAAATCAGTAGCAGGAGCTTATTGGAGAGGAGACTCAAACAATAAGATGTTACAAAGAATATATGGATTTGCTTTTTCAGATGAGAAAAAATTAAAAGATTATTTAACACTATTAGAAGAGGCAGAGAAGAGAGATCATAGAAAATTAGGAAAAGAGTTAGAGTTATTCTTTATGAGTGAGTATGGACCAGGATTCCCAATATTCTTACCAAAAGGAATGGCTATTAGAAATACTCTTATAAATCTATGGAAGAGAGAGCATACACTTGCTGGATATACAGAGATAATGACACCAATTATGCTAAATAAAGAGTTATGGGAAACTTCAGGACACTGGTTTAACTATAGAGAAAATATGTATACATCAACAATAGATGAGACTGAATTTGCAATCAAACCTATGAACTGTCCAGGAGGAGTAATAACTTACAAACACCAATTACACTCATATAAAGATTTACCGATTAGATGTGGAGAGCTTGGAACTGTACATAGACACGAGTTTTCAGGAGCATTACATGGACTTATGAGAGTAAGATGTTTCACTCAAGATGACGCTCATATCTTTATGACTCCAGAGCAAATAGAGAGTGAAATTATAGGAGTAGTAAACTTAATTGATAAGTTCTATAGTAAATTATTTGGATTCGAGTATCATATAGAACTATCTACTAAACCTGAAAAAGCTATAGGATCAGATGAGATTTGGGAAAAAGCTGAATCAGCACTAGCAGGAGCTTTAGATAAAATTGGAAAACCATATAAATTAAATCCTGGAGATGGAGCATTCTACGGACCAAAATTAGACTTCAAAATTAAAGATGCTATTGGAAGAACTTGGCAATGTGGAACTATCCAGTTAGACTTTAACTTACCAGAGAGATTTGATATAAGCTATATAGGAGAAGATGGAGAGAAACATAGACCAGTTATGATACATAGAGTTGTGTATGGTTCAATAGAGAGATTCATTGGAATCTTAATTGAGCACTATGCTGGAGCTTTCCCATTATGGTTAGCACCTACTCAAGTAAAACTATTAACTATCAGTGATGAAACAGTTCCATATGCAAAAGAGATATACAATATCTTATTAGAAAAAGGAATAAGAGTTGAGTTAGATGATAGAGCTGAATCTATAGGTTACAAAATTAGAGAAGCTAATGGAAAATACAAAGTTCCTGTTCAATTAATCATAGGTAAAAATGAAGTTGAGAACAGAGAAGTTAATGTAAGAAGAAGAGGATCACAAGAGCAAGTTTCAATGAAATTAGATGAATTTGTAAATATGATCGTAGCAGAAGCAGAAGTAAAATTTGATAAGTAATAAAAGAGAGTGGTATGGGAAACTATACCACTCTTTTGTAATTGATTTAGATTTTATTTCTTAAATTCCATTCCCAAGCTGTTCTTATAATGTCTTTAACATCAGTATAAACTGGTTTCCAGTTAAGCTCAGCCACAGCTTTTTTACTAGAGGCAATAACACAAGGTGGATCTCCAGCTCTTCTACCAGTAAATTCAGCAGGTATATCTATTTTTGTAACCTCTTTAGCAGAGTTTAGCATCTCTAAAACAGAGAATCCATTACCATTTCCTAAATTGTAGATATTGCTTTTATTTTCAGCTAACTTATTAAGTGATAGAATGTGTGCTCTTACTAGATCAACAACATGTATATAATCTCTAATTCCAGTTCCATCTTTAGTATCAAAATCATTTCCATAGATAGATAGCTTAGGAATATCTCCTTTAGCAGCTTTTAATATAAGTGGAATAAGAGCAGTTATCCCCTCACCTTTTTGTCCGATATTATGTTTTTCATGTGCTCCACCAACATTAAAATATCTGAAAATAGAGTAGTTTAATCCATAAGCAGCAGCTGAATCCATAATAATTCTCTCAGACATCAATTTACTCATTCCATATGGATTGATAGGAAGTGTTGAGTGAGTCTCTTCAACTGGCTCAGGCTCTTTTACATCTCCATATACAGCAGCTGTAGATGAGAATACAATATTTTTAACATTGTGTTTTCTCATTGATTCTATAAGACACATTACAGTATAAGTATTGTTAAGATAGTATTTGTTAGGTTCAACAACACTTTCAGGGACTTTTATATATCCAGCAAAATGCATAACAGCATCTATTTTATTTTCTGAAAATATAGTATCCATAATAGAAGAATCTTGAACATTTCCTTGATAAAATTTAGCTCTTTTATCAACTAACTCTATAAAACCATTTTCAAGAGAGTCTACAACTACAACCTCATATCCTGAATCAAGAAGTTCAGCCACAGCATGACTTCCAATATAACCAGCACCACCAGTAACTAATATATTTTTCATCTAATATCCTCCTAATTATATTAATAAAAATTTTTAATGTTTTTGTATGTATCTTCTAGGAAATAAGATTTCAGAAGGAATGGAAATTCTTTTGTGGAAAAATTTAATAAAAACTCCATTAAAGAGAAACATAATTAGTGTTCCTATTCCAATTCCTGTAAAATCAAAACCATTATATATTCCAAAGCTAATTGCCAAAATAAGAGGAACTCCTAAATAGACAAGATTAGCTTTTTTAATATCAGAGATTAAATATTCGTTAACCGTTTGTAAAAATTGATCAAATGGATTGAGAGCTATATTTAATCTAAGATAGACCGAAATTCCAGCTGAAAGTACTGTATCTCCAATTAAAAATATTAAAATTCTCAATAGATAGTTTTCAAATGAAATAGTAGAAAAGAGATTTAAAAACATATCTAAAAATATTCCAAAGATATAGGCTACAAAAAATGAACCTATCAATCTAAAAAGATTAAACTTTTTAGATATAATGATAATAGGTATATAGACTAAAAAATTTAAAATTATAGTACAGACACCTATCTGTAGATGTGAAGATCGTGCAATCCCCATACTAGCCGCTATCCATGGACCACTACCAATATTACTTTTTATTAACAAACAGTTTCCAAAAGAATTTACAAATATAGAAAATACCCAGAGAGAGTACTTTTTCAAAAAATTCATATACATATATCTGTTCACCCAAATCAATATAATGTTTTATAAGATTAACTGAATTATAGCATAAAACTAGAGTAAAAAAAAGTTAAATTTCTTCTTATCTATATTTATAGAAAATTATATTTACAAAATAATTATAATGTGCTATATTATTAATAGATATAGATATACAATTTTTATAAATAAAGAATAGGTGATGAACATGGCTGTAAAAAAAGAAGAGATGAGTAAAGAAAAAGCTTTGGAACAGGCACTTACAAAGATTACAAAAGATTTTGGAGAGGGTTCCATTATGAAGTTGGGGAGCAATCTTAATATGGAGATAGATGTTATATCTACAGGAAGTCTAAATATAGATATAGCTCTAGGTGTTAATGGTGTTCCTAAGGGAAGGATAGTAGAGATCTATGGTGCAGAGAGTTCAGGAAAAACAACGATAGCTCTTCATGTTGTAGCACAAGCTCAAAAAAATAATGGAATAGTGGCTTATATTGATGCTGAACATGCATTAGATCCTGAATATGCTAAAGTTTTAGGAGTTAATGTAGATGAATTATTGATATCACAACCAGATTATGGAGAACAGGCATTGGAGATTGCTGATATGTTAGTGAGATCTGGGGCTGTAGATTTGATTGTTATTGACTCTGTAGCTGCTCTAGTACCTAAAGCTGAAATAGATGGTGAGATGTCAGATCAACAAATGGGATTACAGGCAAGATTGATGTCGAAAGCTTTAAGAAAATTAACAGGATCTCTAAATAAATCAAAAACTACTATGATATTTATAAATCAGATAAGAGATAAGATAGGAAGTTTTGGATTTGGACCTCAGACTACAACAACAGGAGGAAAGGCATTAAAGTTTTATGCTTCAGTTAGAATGGAAGTGAAAAAAGTTGGAAGTGTAAAGCAGGGAGATGAGATAATAGGGAATGAAACTGTTGTAAAAATAACTAAAAATAAGGTAGCACCACCATTTAAAGAGGCTAATTTTCAAATAATGTATGGTAAAGGAATAACAAGAGTAGGAGAGATATTTGAATTAGCTTTAGATAATGACATTGTTTCAAAGTCTGGAGCTTGGTTTAGTTTTGGAGATATCAGACTAGGACAGGGAAAGGAAAATGTTAAGAATAGACTAGAAGAGGAAAAGGAACTTTTTAAAATGATAGAGGAAAAAGTACTTGAGATTCTAAAAAATGGTGAGGCAAAAAAGAAAAAAATAGTTGTTGAGGATAGTGAGACAGAGGAAATAGAGAGCGAAAATTAAAGAGATTAGAGTGTGGTCAGGGAATGAAGAGAATAAAAATAAAATACAGTAGATATGTGCATACAGAATCAACTTTCTTAGAAAAATTAAAAAAAATCATTGTTAAAATAATAAAAATGTAATAAAATATTAATGTAAGGCAGATATATTGATTTTAAAATTCAAGGTTTAAGAGGGGGATTCTTATGTCAGGATTAATATTAACAAATGCTAAAATAGTTTTACCAGATAGAATAATAAATGGAGCAATCGTATTAAGAGATGGAAAGATAAAGAAGATCTATGAAGGAACTATGTTTGGAGAATTAGGTGGAATAGATGTAGAGGGAAGATATGTAGTTCCAGGATTTATAGATGTTCATATTCATGGTGCAGGTGGTGCTGATGCTATGGATAATAGCGAAGAGGCATTGAGAACTATATCTAAATTTATAGTTAAACACGGAACAACTAACTTTTTAGCAACAACTTTGACAAGTGATAAAGAGACATTAAAAGAGGTATTGGAAAAAATAGGAAAATTACAAAATGAGAGAATAGAAGGTGCAAATATATTTGGTGCACATATGGAAGGACCATATTTTGATGTTCAATATAAGGGAGCTCAAAATGATAAATATATTAAACCAGCTGGAATTCAGGAGATTGAAGAGTATCTAAATGTAAAACCAGGACTTGTAAAATTATTTTCAATGGCTGCTAAGGGAGAAGGTGCTCTAGAATCTATAAAATACTTAAAAGAGAAAAATGTAGTAGTTTCAGTAGGACACTCTGGTATCTCTTTTGAAGAGGTTCAAGAAGCTGTAAAAGCAGGAGTATCACATGCTACTCATACATATAATGGAATGAAAGGATTCACTCATAGAGAACCTGGTGTAGTGGGTGCTGTAATGGTTAATGATAATGTTAATGCAGAGATAATTTTTGATAAGATCCACGTACATCCAGAAGCAGTAAGACTTTTAATAAAAGCTAAGGGTGTAGACAGAGTACTATGTATAACTGATGCTATGTGTGCTACAGGTTTACCTGATGGAAATTATAAATTAGGTGAATTAGATGTATATGTAGGAGATGGACAAGCTAGACTTGTAAGTAATAATAGTTTAGCAGGAAGTGTACTTACTATGGATAAAGCATTTAAACATATGATAGAGTTAGGATATAGTATATTTGATGCAGTTAAGATGACAAGTACAAACGCTGCTAAAGAGTTTGGTTTAAATGCAGGTGTTCTTCAAGAGGGTAAAGATGCAGATATAGTTTTATTAAATCCAGATTATAGTGTTGAGATGACTGTAGTAAAAGGAGAAATAAAATTCCAAGCTTAATAAAAAAATATTGACAAAATAATATAAATATAGTAGAATAAATTTGTTGTGAAGGCAACTGCCTGGATGGCGGAACAGGTAGACGCACAGGACTTAAAATCCTGTGGTATTTAGTTACCGTGCCGGTTCGATTCCGGCTCTAGGCACCACTTTGTAGATTAGCACATCTTTTAGATGTGCTTTTTTTATAATCAAAATTAGAAAGAGGTTGAGATGCGAGTATTTAAGTTTGAAGAGATTGATTCTACAAATAAATATTTAAAATCTAGAAAAGAGTTGAAAAATTACGATTGTGTTATAGCTCAGACTCAAACTGCTGGGGTAGGACGACGAGGTAATAGATGGGTTTCTAATATGGGAATGGCTCTTTTTTCTTTTGCTTTACAAGAGGATAGGAGCAAAGAGATAGAGGAGTATAAAAGACTTCCCTTAATAGTTGGAATATCTATTTTATCAGCTTTAAAAAAAATAGAGGATTTAGACTATAAGTTTAAATGGACAAATGATATATATTTAGAAGATAAGAAATTGAGTGGTGTTTTAGTAGAGAAAATAGATGATTTTTTTATAATTGGTATAGGTATCAATATTAATAATTTGGATTTTGGATATGCTCAAGAGAGTGCTATCTCTCTAAAAAAAGTTACAAATAGACACTATATTATTGATGATGTTATCTATTGCATAATAAATGAGTTTAAACTTTATTTGGAAAAAGAGTGGACAGAGATTTTAAAGGAGATAGAGCATTATGATTATCTTTTAAATAGACAAATAGAGGTAATAAACGATAGGAAATCTCTTGGAGTAGGTATTGCCACAGGAATAGATAGAGATGGAAAGCTTTCTGTTAATATAGCTGGAGAGAGTTTAAAGTTTGATATAGGAGAGATACATATAAAAAAATAAAGAGGTGCTAATGGATAAAAATAGAGTAGTTATAGGTATGAGTGGTGGAATAGATTCCTCAGTATCTGTACATTTATTGTTACAGGAGGGATATGAGGTTATTGGGGTAACACTTAATCATAAAAAAGAGGATTCTTTGAAATATGAGATTCAAGCAGCACAAAAAGTTGCTGAATTTTTTAATATAAAGCATAGAGTTGTAGATATAGAAGAGATTTTTCAAAAAGAGGTAATAGATGACTTTTTAAGAGGTTATTCTAGCGGGATAACACCCTCGCCTTGTGTTATATGTGATGAGAGAGTAAAGATGAAGATACTCTTTGATATAGCAGAGGAAGAGGGAGCTTACTATATAGCTACAGGTCACTATTGCTCAACAGAGTTTAATGATGAGTATAGAAGAGTACTGTTAAAAAGAGCTGAGGATATAAAAAAAGACCAAAGCTATATGCTATATAGACTTACAGGAGAGAGGATAGAAAGACTTTTATTTCCTCTGTTTAAATATACAAAAAGTGAGATAAGAGAGATTGGTAAAAGTATAAATTTAGAGATACATGATAAAAAGGATAGTCAAGGAATTTGTTTTGCTAAGGCTGGGTATATAGATTTTTTAAGAGCTAATTTGAAAGATGAGATAAAAAAGGGAGATTTTGTAGATAGCAGTGGTAAGAAGATGGGAGAACATCAAGGTTATCAACTTTATACAATTGGTCAGAGAAGAGGCTTAGATCTAAAATTACCAAGAGCCTATTTTATTACCCAGATAATACCAGAGAGAAATGAGATTGTTTTAGGTGAGTATGAGGAACTAGCCAAGAAGAGAGTTGAGCTAGTGGAGTGTAAATTTGCCGTTCCACTAGAAGAGTTAGTTGGAAAAGAGTTAATAGGTAGACCAAGATTTTCAAGTATAGGGGCTTTGGGAATGATAGTAGAAAAGGAAGATAAAGTATATTTTGAATATAATGTAGATAATGTACAAAATGCCCCTGGTCAGCATCTAGTTATTTATTCTGGAGATTTTGTATTAGGTGGTGGAATGATAAAATATTAAAAAAATTTTTTCAAAAAAATATTTTGAGAAAATAATGTACTGTAATAGTTATTTGCTACAAAAATAATACACAAAATCCTTTACTTATTTTATGAAAAGGAATATAATGAGAATGTAAGGAAAAAAATCTAACTGGAGGAATGAAAATGGCAGATGTATATGAGAGAGCATTAGAGCTACATGAACAAAATAAAGGTAAATTATCAGTAGTTTCTAAAGTTAAAGTA
This sequence comes from Fusobacterium sp. SYSU M8D902, assembly GCF_040199715.1. Taxonomy (NCBI): domain Bacteria; kingdom Fusobacteriati; phylum Fusobacteriota; class Fusobacteriia; order Fusobacteriales; family Fusobacteriaceae; genus Fusobacterium; species Fusobacterium sp. SYSU M8D902. Next base: position 9,914 of record NZ_JBEFNA010000006.1, on the reverse strand, counting down.
GAAAATAGAGAGGATTTAAGCTTAGCATACTCTCCAGGAGTAGCAGAACCTTGTAGAAAAATAGCAGCAAATAAAGAGGATGTATATAAATATACAGGAAAAGGAAATTTAGTAGCAGTGGTTACAGATGGAACTGCTGTTTTAGGATTGGGAGATATTGGACCAGAGGCTGCACTTCCTGTAATGGAGGGAAAATGTGTGCTATTTAAAGAGTTTGGAGATGTTGATGCTATTCCAATTTGTTTAAATACTAAAGATCCTGAAGAGATAATAAGAACAGTTAAACTAATAGCACCAGGTCTAGGGGGAATAAACTTAGAGGATATTTCTGCCCCAAGATGTATTGAGATAGAGACAAGATTAAAAGCTGAATTAGATATACCTGTATTTCATGATGACCAACACGGAACAGCTATAGTTGTTGCAGCTGGAGTTATAAATGCCTTAAAAGTTGTAAATAAAAAGATTGAGGATATAAAAGTAGTTGTAAATGGAGCTGGAGCAGCTGGAAGTTCTATAATAAAATTGATAAAAAAATTAGGTGCAAAAGAGATAATGGCTGTAGATAGAGTTGGAATTTTAAGAAGAAGTGAAAAAGATAAGTATGACTTCTCTAAAAAAGAGTTGGCTGAGATTACAAACTCACAAGATATAAGTGGTGGACTTGCAGAAGCAATAGTAGGTGCAGATGTATTTGTAGGAGTATCAGCTCCAAATGTATTGACAAAAGATATGGTGAGAACTATGAATAGAGATGCTATCGTTTTTGCTATGGCAAACCCTACACCAGAAATTATGCCAGAGGATGCTTTAGAGGCTGGAGCAGCAATAGTAGGAACAGGAAGATCTGACTATCCAAACCAAATCAATAACGTTTTAGTATTCCCAGGATTATTTAAAGGTGCATTGAGAGCAAAATCTAAAAAAATAACTGAAGAGATGAAAATAGCTGCAGCTAAAGGTTTAGCATCATTGATAAAAGATGAGGAGTTAGAGAAAAACTATATTATTCCAGATCCTTTTGATAAAAGAGTTTCAGAAGCTGTTGCGAGTGCAGTAGAAAAACTAGCAAAAGAGCAAGGAATTTGTAGAGAGTAAAAAAATATAAGGAATGGGGGAGAATATGGCAGAGATGAAATTAGTTGAAGGTGAAGAGTTATTAATAAAAAAACAAGTTTCACACATAAAAACATTACTTGTTGTACCACAACCAAATCCAGGAAATTTATTTATAACAAATAAAAGAGTTGTCTTTACTCCAACTCAAGGGCGTTCTAGCTCAGCATTTGAATATAAATTAGAGGAGATAGCTTCATTTTCTGTAGGACTTATGAATACAATAACTCTTTTAACTAAAGATGGAGAAAAGCATAAATTAAGTGGATTGTTTAATAAAAGTATAATAGAAGTATTGGAAAAAATTAATATAACAAGAGAAAAATAAGTATTTTATAATTCTCTAGGGAAAAACTACCAGTAAAAATAAAATTTATTGGTAGTTTTTTTTAATTAAAAATAAATATTATTTATTTAAATAGCGAGTATATAAAAAAAGAAAAATAAAAGAGAATAAATCTACATTTATTTTAATTTTCTTTAAACTGAAAACAACTAAGTTTTATTCACAAACAAATCAATATATATAAATAAATATATGCTAGTATAATAATTAATAAAATATATTTTAATTCTACAAAACAAAGAATTTTTTTTATAAAAAATAGTACGAAATTTGACTAAAATGAATTATAAGTTTATAATTGTATTATAAAGCAAACTTATTCTTTGAGGAGGAGTAAAAATGACTGTAACTTTAGAAAGAATTAAAAAAGCAAAAGAAACGATAGAAAACTCAATAAAAAGAACACCTTTAATAGAGTGTCCAACATTAGAAGAAGAGTTTGGTGGAAAGGTATTTTTTAAATTAGAAAATCTACAAAAAACAGGATCTTTTAAAGTGAGAGGAGCTTTAAATAGAATAGCTAATTTGACTGAAGAGGAGAAAAAAAGAGGAGTAATAGCATCTTCAGCTGGAAATCATGCTCAAGGAATAGCTTTAGGAGCAACAGCTCAAGGAATAAAAGCCACAATTGTTATGCCTGAGACAGCACCAATAGCAAAAGTAGCAGCAACTAAAGGATATGGTGGGCAAGTTGTATTACATGGAAGTGTTTATGATGATGCTTTTGCAAAAGCTTGTGAGATACAAAAAGAAACAGGTGCAGTATTTTTACACCCATTTGATGATGATGATGTAATAGCTGGACAGGGAACAATAGGACTTGAAATATTAGAAGATGCAAATGATATAGATACAGTGTTAGTTCCAATAGGAGGAGGAGGTATCTTAGCTGGAATAGCAACAGCAGTGAAATCTCTTAATCCAAATATAAGAGTAATAGGTGTAGAGTCAGAAAATGCAGCTTCAATGACAGAAGCTCTTAAAAACGGTGAGTGTTGTGAAGTTTGTGCTCAACCTACAATTGCAGATGGAATAGCAGTAAAAAAAGTTGGTTGTAAAACATTAGAGTTAGTAAAAAAATATGTAGATGAAGTAGTTACAGTTTCAGAAGCTGAGATAGCAGAAGCAATACTATTCTTGATGGAGAAGAGTAAAGTTGTAGCAGAGGGAGCAGGAGCTACACCACTAGCAGCAATCTTAGCTGGAAAAATAGATTGTAAAAATAAAAAGACTTGTGCAGTTGTATCTGGAGGAAATATAGATATAAACTTAGTTGAAAGAGTTTTAAACAGAGCCTTGATAAATAAGGGTAGAAGATATCAATTCAAAGTAAAGGTACACGATAGATTTGGAGAGATAGAAAAACTTTTAGGACTACTTACAGCTAATAGAGCCAATGTGTTACATATAACTCAAAGTATGTATAATGGTGATTTAGGAATAACTATGCAAGAGGTAACATTGGTTATGGAGTGTAGTGATATCCAACATAGAGATAGAGTGTTAGAGAAGATAAGAGAAGCTGGTTATGAGATAAAATAGATTAGTAATAGAGTAGCTTAAGTAAAAACCTAAGCTACTCTAATTTCTATTTAAACTGTTGTTTGAGATGATTCTTTGATCTTTTTATACTCCTCTCTTTCCATTTTTGAAAAGACACAACCACAGTAATCTTGTCTATAGAGATTATACTCTTTAGAGATATTTACAGACTGGGCATAACGATTTTTCTTTTTAAAATCTCCATTTAAAAATTTAACTTGGTATTTTTCACCTAAGCTTTCTCCAAGTTCATTTATCCATTGAGAGTTTTTCATAGGGCTGATACTAAGAGCTGTAGAAAAATAGTCAAATTCAAGCTCTTTAGCTTTTAAGGCAGTTTCTTCCAAACGCAGACCATAACAACTAAAACATCTTTCTCCTCCCTCTTTTACTTTCTCTAATCCCTTGACTTTTTCAAAAAAATCCTCTCGAGGACTATACCTTCCCTCGATAACTTCAATAGGATAGTTTCTCTCCTCTAGATATTTTTTTTGCTCCTCCAATCTTTTAGTATATTCATCTTCAAATGTAATGTTAGGATTATAGAAAAATATTGTAATATGGAAATATTTTAAAAGATACTCTATTACAGCACAGCTACAAGGAGCACAACAAGAGTGCAGAAGAAGTTTTGGTTTTCTTTCCAAGTTTTGAATTTTTTCTATCTCCTTTTCCATTAGTAAATCATAATTTTGCTTCAAGATTCCTCCTTAATCATACAATAATAATTAAACTCACATTTAGAACATTTATCATCAAATTTTCTTGGTGGAAAATTTTTCTTTAAAAGTTCAGATGCGATTATATCAAATTTTTCAACACTTTTTTCAATGTTAGAACTATCTAAATCAATCTCAATTTTAGAATTTTCCTCATCAATATAATAGAGAGATGCCTTAATATTTTCTAAGGAGTATTTGTCCTTTAAAAGATAAGCATAGATCTCCAATTGATGTTTATAGATTTCAAATCTACTTTTATCAAATTTACCTGTTTTAAAATCAATAATCTCTATTCCCAAAGGAGTTTTTTTAACAAGATCCAAAGTACCAATCATAATATAGTTTTTTTCAATACTGTATGCTTCAAATTCAGTGGCAACTATATCTTCTAAATTGCTATTTTCAAGATAGTTACTAATATGGTATCTAACTTTTTCACGAATCTCTACTGGGAAGTTGGTTTTAAGTTCTTTTTCTAAAGAGTTACCAATATCGTTGATAATCTCCTCTAAATTATTATCAAAAAGATTTGCTAGAAAATCTCTGTGAACCTTTTCAATTACCCTATGTACAAAAATTCCATAAAAAGTGTCCTTAGAATAGAACGGTTTAAATTTAAAATCCTTAATAAATCTATATTTTAAAGGGCAAAAATCATAGAGAAGAATATGCCCAGTATAAGATAGAAGTGGTTTTATCTCAACTTTTTTTAAAGTTTCAACATTCAAGTTTTCCAATTTAAATTTTTCATCAGTAACATATGGAATTGATTCATAGATAGATCTAAAAGTTCGTGAAGGAAGTTCATTTTTTCCAGATCTATTCTCTATGCTAGTAAGAACTAGAAGATTTTGAGCACGAGAAAAGGCTGTATAGTATATTCTCCAAAAATCAAACTCACTCTTCTTATCTCTAGGTTCAAAATTATCATCTAATCTCAAAAGTTCACATAGTACGTCCTCTTCAGTTTTCTCCTTGAAAGCTGGAGTTGAATCTAAAGAGCCTACAATAACAATAGGAAATTCAAGACCCTTAGCTTGATGAAAAGTTAAAAATGGAATTGCTCCTAAAGGGAACTCCTCTTTATTTTCATATTCATCAATTTTTTTATGGTAGAGATTTTTTAAATAAACATTAAAAAAGTATTTTATAACTTTTTCAACATCATCTTTTTGAATATCTTCAACCTTTGATAATCTTTCAAATTTTTCTAAGAGTTCAGAAAAAACTCCTAAGTTGTAAGTCTCTCTTCCCTCTTTTACATTGTTGATATCAATTTTAATAAAATTTTTAAAAGTATCAAATTGGAGAAGAGAGTAAAATATTTTTCTAAAACTTGGAATAAAAAGAGTCGTTTCATATGAGTTCTCTTTTCTTTTTTCAACTAACCAGCTATAGAGTTCTTCATCATTTTTTATAACTTTTTTAAGAAGAGTAAGACACTCTTTATAGTAATCAAAAATTCTATTTCCACGATTTTGTACCTCATCAAGTATTAGATATTTACAGTGTGGAAAATATACTAAAAGAGCCCCAATTACCAATTTTATCTCTGATCTATCAAAAAAATCTTTTGATCTAGGTGAGTATATAGGAATACCTAAACTTTCTAGATGTTTTTTTAGCTCTTTTACATTGGATGATTGAACACTTCTAAAAAGAAATGCTACTTGACTATAGTCTTCGATCTTATTTGTAGTTTTTAAATTTTTAATAAATTTATATATATTATCCTTCCATTTTTTTTCAGAATCTCCACCTATTCTGACTACTCCACTATAGTCTGGAAAAGAGCTATCAGCAGGAGGGACAATATCTTTTCTAAAACGGAACTCTCTCCAATTGATGAGATTTATCCACCTGTTACAAAATCTAATAATATCTTCGTGTGAACGATAATTGATATCTAAATTTATTTTTTTACACACTCCCTGTTCAAATCTCTCTGGAAATTGGAGAATGTTTTTAATGGAAGCTCCTCTAAAACGATAAATTCCTTGATCATCATCACCTACAACACAGATATTTTTATATTTTTCACCAAGCAAAAAGATTATTTTTTCTTGGATACTATTGGTATCTTGATATTCATCTATCATTATGTAGTGCATTTTATTTTTTAATTTTTCAAGAACCTCTTCATTGTGGAGTATTCTATACATCTCTCTTTGAATAGTTGTAAAATCTATGATATTCTCTTCTACTAGCATCTCGTGATATCTCTTATGAGCACTCTTTAAAAATAGGATTTTTTTATTTTCAGTTTTGAGATTATCTAATCTTCTTCCCTCTTCATTGATTTTATTTAACCAGAATAATATCTTTTGACTTCTCTCCCAACTGTTATTAGCAGGAATATCCCTAAAAAATTCACGATACCCCTCTAACTCACTAAAATTTTTAATTCTACTATATATAAAAAATTGTTGGTCAACATCATCTAATACTCTATACCCTGATCTAAAGAAAGAGTATTCAATATTTTCATCAATGAGTCTTAAAAATATTGAGTGTAGTGTTCCAATATACATCTCATATAGATTTATCTTGTGTCCCAACTCTTTCAATCGTTCAGATATTCTTGTAATCAATTCTCTAGCAGCCTTTTCTGTAAAGGTAGAGAGAAAAATATTTTCAGGTTTAACTTTTTTTTCAGTTAAAAGGTATATAGTTCTTTCTACCAGTGTTCTAGTTTTTCCAGAACCAGGTCCAGAGATAAGAAGAAGTGGACCTTCTGTAGTAGTGACAGCTTCAAATTGTTTGGTATTTAAATTCATATACTATTCCTCCTCTCTCATTGAGAGTATTATACCATATATCTATTTTTTTCTCATTTCTTTTTAAAAATAGAATTTTGAGATAAGAGTATAATATATACTTGAAATTTTCTAAAAAAAAGGGTATGATTTCTTAGTATACCAATAATTTAGGGGGAAAAAATGAGGGTTTTACATAGACTTTTATTAAATTGGATCTATATGTTATGTTTTTTGGGGGGATTTATAAATACTATAAGTATTGCAAAGTATTCCTATACAGTTTCACATTTTACAGGGCATGTATCAAAAGCTGCTATCAATATAGGAGATGGAAATTTTTTAGAGGTATTTAAAATTATGTCCATTATAATAGCTTTTGTTTTTGGCTCTACTATCTCAGGATATTTGGTTGATGGAAGAGAGTTTAACCTAAAGAGACGTTATGGATATTCAATGTTTACATTGGGATGTGGATTATTACTACTCTATGCAACAGTAAAAGATACCTGGATCTTCTTTTACTATCTACCATTTATGATAGGAGTTCAAAATGGGCTCTTTATATCATATAAGGGAGTTGTTGTGAGAACAAGTCATATAAGTGGGAATCTAACAGATACTGGAGTGTATATAGGGCACTGTTTGAAGGGAAAAAAACAGGATAAATGGAAAGTTTACTTCTGTATAGTTACAGTGTTGGTATTTTTATTGGGAAGTTTTTTTGGGATAGAGTTCTATTATTTATTGAGGGATAAGGTGTTTATAATAGCTGGGTTTGGATATATACTCATAGCTTGTATATATTTTTCATTGAGACACAGATATAGACATGTTCTCCATCTAACTGATGAACACTATCATTTTCAATAGCTTTATAGATTGAAAGGGGAATTGATGAAGAGAAAGATATTGATAATAGAAGATGAAAAAAGTTTAGTAAATGTTTTACAGGATAACTTTAAACAGGAAGGTTTTAGTGTTGTTGTAGCTTATAATGGAGAAGAGGGGATAGAAAAATTTTATTTAGAGAGTCCTCAATTGGTTCTTTTAGATATAAATCTTCCTAAAAAGACAGGTTGGGAAGTTTGTAAAGAGATAAGAAAGGTTTCAACACTACCAATACTTATGATGACAGCTAGAGATTCAGATGAAGATGAGTATAGAGGACTTGATCTAGGAGCAGATGACTATATTACTAAGCCGTTTAATTTGAAGATTTTAACTTTAAAAGTAAAAAAGCTGTTGAAGTTAGATGATGTAAGTATATATAAATTTGAAGATTTTTCATTTGATGCTAAAAAAGGTGAGATAATCATTGAAAATAGTAGTATTGAACTTACAAGGAGAGAGATACAATTTTTAGAGTATATGATAAAAAATAAGGGAATAATATTTTCAAGAGAGTATCTTTTGAATGAGGTATGGGGTTTTGACTTTGATGGAGATGATAGAGTAGTAGATACCTTGGTAAAGAGAGTTAGAAAAAAGATGGACAAGTATAGCTATCTGTTGAAAACAGTGAGAGGTATGGGGTATAGCTTTGATGAGAGTAAGAATTAATCTATTTAGAAAAATATTTATTTTTTCAATATTTTTAGTTATATTTACAGTGACACTTAGTTATGTTTTTAGTGTTTTTGTGGCAGATTCATTTTATATAGCTAGAAAAAAGAGTGAGATAAAAAAGATAGTTCCAACAGTAAAAAGATTGATGATTGATGAGAAGATTTTTGAAGACTATGTTGAAGATATTAGAAACACTCAAGGGATAGATATATATATTTCAAATAACAATTACTATGATTCTTTTTATGGAATAGAGTATAAGGATAATTTTGATGATATAAAAGATGGATTTCATATTAACAATCTTGAACAGGGACACATAATGTTACTGGTATATAAGGAAAAGTTATCTCCAGAGAAAACTTTGTTTTTAAGCACATCACTATCTGTTATGAGTATGCATAGACATGAGGTATATTTTCTAAATTTAATCACCTTAGTAATAACATTGATCTTAAGTATAATTATAAGTAGGATATTTGCAAAAAAGATCACAAAAAATATATATGAGTTAAATAGGGTTGCAAAAAAAATTACAAAGCTAGATTTTTCCGAAAAAGCAGTAGTCAATACAAGTGATGAATTGTTAGAGCTAAGTGAGAATATAAATACTATGTCAAGAAGTCTCTCATTATCAATAGATAACTTAAAATCCTTTGTTTCCAATGCTTCACATGAGTTAAAAACACCTATCTCTGTTATAAATTCTCATGCACAATATTTATTGAAAGGAAGTTTGAAGAGTGAGGAGGAGCAGAGGAGATATTACAAGGCTATATTAAAAGAGAGTAATAATATGAATGAACTAGTTCAATCACTACTTTTACTATCTAGGTTATCCTCTGTAGGTTTAAAAATAGATAAGGAGGATTTAGATTTAAAACTAATAATAAAAAATAGTATTGAGAAATATGAGTTTTTGGAGTTGCAAAAGGATATTCAATGGAATATAGAGTTAGAAAGAGTGATGTTAGAAGGGAATAAAAAGTTCATTCAGATAGCAGTTGACAATATTGTTCAAAATGCTTTAAAATACTCACCAGAAGAGAGTGAGATAAGGATATATCAAGAGGGAGATTGTGTTAGATTTGAAAATCTAACAATGATAAGAGAAAATTTAAGTGAAGATAATCTACTACAACCATTTGCTAGAGGAGATAATGCTACTGAATTAAAGATTGATGGTCACGGATTAGGACTTTCAATTATAAAGAAAATTTTAGAGCTTCATAGTATTCCATTTGATATCGAGATAAGAGAAGAGAAATTTATTTTTAGTTTGACATATTTAAGTCATAAATAAAAGATATACTTATTTTAAGAGGTGATTATATATTGAAAAGATTATTAGGAATATTGATGATGATATTAACAATAAGTGTAATAAGTTTTGCTAAAGATAATATTGAGGAAACTGATAGAGAGATAATTCCAAGACACATACACAGAATGCATAAGATGGGACATCATAGAAATGATCCAGAAACAGTTGAAGCAAGATCGGTTATAGAAGCTAAGAAATTAGAGATAAGAAAAGAATTATTAAATGAGAACCCAGATTGGGAAAAGATAGAGAAATTGAATATAGAGATGGCAACTGAAGAAGCTAAATTGAGAACAAAGAGAATGAAGTTAAACTTTGAAAAAGAGTGCAAACATTAATAACTTTATAGAAGAAAAGAGATACACTACACACTTTTGTACCTCTTTAAAGGAAAAAATAAGAATTTCATATATTAAAAAATGAGAGGATTTTTCCTCTCATTTAATCTATATATCTAAATTCAACTTTCTTACCCTCAAAGGCTACTCCTATTTTTACAATATCTTTTACACCTTTACTTTCTAAGAATTGTGTATATT
>NZ_JBEFNA010000005.1 GCF_040199715.1 Fusobacterium sp. SYSU M8D902 | reverse complement strand
TGATTTCTATTTTTTTTGCAAAAAAAGAAAAAGGCGTTGCAACTGATATTTAAAAATCATCAGTTTGCAACAGCCCCCATATTATATATCTAATGCTGTATTTTAGAAATTTTTAAGTTCATTATAAAATTCATCAATAGCTTCAAAAATTCTAGGAGAACCTCTTAATATTTTTGTTGAATCAACTATAAAAAGGTGTCCTTTTTTACCAGCAGTAATATCTTTTACCACAGGATTGCTATTTAAAATATCCTCTGGAGAACCGATTGCCATAGATCCAATCAAGAAATCAGGGTTCTCTTTAAGTAAAAATTCAGGAGAGATAATAGGTTTATCTCCAACTAAATTATCAGCTAAGTTTTTAACACCTAACAATGATAAGATTTGACCTGATAGAGATTTTGAATTAAAAGCCATCATTGGAGTTGTAGAGTAAAGAATAGCCCCTTTTAAATTAAGAGGATTAGCAGATATTTTTTCTTGAATATCTTTTAATTTATAAGTTGAATCCTCATATAATTTAGTAGCTTCTTTTTCTTTACCAGTTAATTTTCCAAAAACTTGGATATTTTGTAAAATATCATCAAAGTTATTAGAATCTACAACAAGTACAGGGATATTAAATGGTTTTAAACTAGCTCCCAATTTTGTAGACATAGCTCCAATTAAAACTAAATCAGGTGAAAATGATAGAATTTTTTCAATGCTTGTATTTGTAATGTGTCCAACACTAGGTAATTTGCTAACTTTATCCTCGGGATAGATCTTACTTCTAGCAGTAGTAGCAATAGCAGATATTTTGTCCTCTGCTCCAATCATATAAAATGTTTCAATAATAGCAGGATCTAATATAACAATCCTATTATATTCCTTTATTTTAATACTGTTTTTATAGTTATCACTTATCTTATCATTTTCTACTTTTAAAGCTGAAAATGAGTAGCTACTTATTAGTAATGTGAGTAATAAGATTACTTTTTTCACGTTATTTTCCTCCTTTTAACTTTGGGATAATATATGGAATATCCTCTTCTGTATAGAAAATAGAACATTCAAGATCATAGATTGCCTTTAAATTCTCAACAGTTAAAGTCTCTTTAGGAGTACCTTGAGCATATACTTTTCCGTCTTTTAGCATAACTATTTCATCACAAAACATAGCTGCAAGATTTAGGTCGTGAAGTACAGCAATAGCAGATAATCCTTTTTCTATAACATTTTCTTTAACTTTTTTCATCAGATCAAGTGCATGGTTTAGATCTAATGCTGATGTTGGTTCATCAAGAAGAATTATTTTAGTTTCTTGAGTTAAGGCTCTAGCTAATAAAACTCTTTGAAATTCTCCACCAGAAAGAGTTGGAGCTTTTCTTTTTATAAAGTTTTCTAACTCTAATTCACAAAGATGTTTTTTAGCAATCTCTCTATCTTCAGCAGAGTAACCGTCCCAACTATTTTTTAAATGAGGTAATCTCCCCATTAAAACAAAATCTTCAACATCCATAGCAGATACAAGTTGAGATTTTTGAGGAACTAAAGAGATCAATTTAGCTTTTTCCTTTTGAGAAATATCACTAGATTTTAAATTATCTATATAAATATTTCCACTCTCTCCATTTAAATATCCTAAAATATTTTTTAAAAGAGTTGATTTTCCACAACCATTAGGTCCAAGTATTCCAGTAAGTTTTTTCTCTTTTAAATTAAGATCAATTCCTTGAAGAATTTTTCTATTTCCATAGGAGAAATTTAGTTTTTCAATTTTTATTATGTCCATTAGAAATCTCTCCTTTTATTTTTTAATGCTAAATATAGAAAAAATGGAGCTCCGAAAAAGGCAGTTATAACTCCAATAGGAATTTCAACAGGAGCTAAAACGACTCTTCCAAAAGTATCACAAAGTAATAAAAAGAATCCACCAGCTAAAATAGTACTTGGTAGCATCTTACTATTAGAAGGACCTACTATCATTCTAATAGTGTGAGGAACAATTAGTCCAACAAAACCGATCATTCCAGAAAAAGCTACAGAGAAAGCAACTATAAGAGCAGCTACAGTAAGTGTTTTCACTTTTAATTTATTTACATCTACTCCAAGAGAGTGTGCCTCTTCATCTCCAGAAAGTAGAGCATCTAATTCATATCTTTTTGAGTAAAAATATATTAGTGAAAAAACAAGAGGTATTAATATAAATATAACTCTATTCCAAGTAGCATTTCCAAGATATCCCATCATCCACATTGTAATCTTAAAAGAATCCTCTCCAATAAGATACATAGCAAAAGATGTGAAGGCTCCTAAAAATGATGATACAGCAATTCCTACTATCAAAAGAGTTGCAACATTTACTTTATTACCTTTTTTAGCCATCTTAAATATTAAAAGTGTACTAGCCAAACAAGCTACAAAAGCTAAGACACCATACATGAAGTCAGGCATATTAAAAATAAAAGCAATTACAGCCCCAAAAGTTGCACTTGCTGCAATTCCAATAATATATGGATCAGCAAGAGGGTTTTGAAAGACTGTTTGAACAACAGCCCCACTAGATGATAACATCATTCCTACAAGAAGTGACATTATTATTCTAGGTAATCTAAGATTAAAGATTATAGTTTTTATATAATCTGGAGCTTTCCCTGGAGAAAATATATACTCCAGAGGAATTGGAACACTCCCTAAAGGTATAGAGAGTATTCCTGTTATAATTATTCCTATTGTAAGTACGATAGGTAAAACTTTTTTCATATAATTCCTCGCATTCTAATTTCTATGATTCAGAATATTATAGGCTATATCTGAATCCTACATAATAATTTCTTTCTGCTGCTGGATCATAAGTATAACCATTTTTTTCACTATAATCAACACTATCATAGTATTTTTTATCGAATAGGTTATTGATTCCAGCATAAAGTGTTAGTCCGTTATCAAATGAATATCCAGTTCTTATATTAGTAACTGTATAGCTACTTCTTTTTCCACTAAGATTATCATTTTTAATATAAGAGTCTCCTGTATAAATTACTTCACCATTAATATTAAAGTTAGGAGTGAAATCATATTTAGCTCCAAAAGTAAATTTATGAGTAGGAACTCCCTCTATTTTTCTACCTGCTAGATTTGCACCATTGATTTTATTTCCATTAGTATCGTATTTTTTTTCAGTTCCCTTTTTTATTTCAGCATGCATATATTGATATGATTCAGATAAAGTTAATTTTCCAAAATACTGTTCTAATGCTATCTCGGCACCAAATCTTTCTGTTTTATCAATATTATAGTTTAATGTTTGTTTTCCCATTCCAACCATATAAGTATAGATTTCATTATTTGTTTGAGTATAGAAAACAGATGTATTGATAGAAGTATTTCCAATATAGTCACTCATACCTAACTCTATACTTCTATATGTTTCAGACTCTAAATCATTAAGTTCATATTTTGTTACAGACATAGGTCCCATAGGAGTCTTTTTTTCATAAGGAACAGTATCAGTTAAAAGTGCTGGTGGTGGAGAAGTAAATCCTTGTTCTAATCTAGTATAAACTTTTCCTGTATCAGAGTATAAATAAGAACCTGACAATTCTAATGCAAAATTTTCTTCAACTTTATTTTTATTTAAAGGGTCAGTAGGAGGTAGAGCTATATCAGGTTTACCAGGTTTACCAGGTTTACCAGATTTCATCATATTAGCCATATCTAAGGTAGATTTTCTCCAAATATCATATTCAGATCTTTCATATCTAAATCCTTGATTAAATTCAAAATTACCAGTAGCAAAGTTATTCATAACAAAAGCACCAAAAGTTTCTTTGTCAAATTTATTTTGCGTGATAATAAATTCTTTTTGGTCCATATTAGCCCATCTTTTTGCTTCATTATCAATATAATCTAATCCAACAACTACTGATGAAGTTTTATTTTCTCCATAATAATATTTTAACTTAGGCTTAATTCCTTTCTTTTTATCATCAAAGAAACCATAAGGTTTTTTTCCTTTGTCAGAAATTTTTAAATTTGTTTCATTTTGAAAAGCAACCATATTAAACTCTAAATTATCACTTAATTTAGTATTGTATGTTAAAACATAATCATCTTTTTCGGTATTAACTTTAGTAACTTTATTACCAGCTTGCTTTCTATCCTCTTGTAATTGTTTTCTAGTAAGCATATCAGGTGAAAAAATATCAGATTCGTGATGAGAATATTTAAATTCAAGTGCTTGCGTATCACTGATATTATATTTTAAATTTCCTTGAAAAAATTCTGTGTCATCATGACTTTGACTACGATAGCCATCAGCATTTGTTTTACTATACATAACATTAGCATCAAAATTTCCTAGAGATTGTCCAGCAGAAACATCATACTTATTTCCACCAAAACTAGTATGGTCATAAGCTACATCAGCTCTAAGTCCTTTTCCATTTTTTGTAATAATATTAATTACCCCACCAGCAGTACCACTACCATATAGAACACTTCCTCCACCAGGAATAACTTCAATTCTTTCAATAGAACTTACAGGAATAGTATTAATTGGAGTACTTGTCATAGAAGTATCTAAAGAATTTACAGCAACTCCATCTATTAATATTTGTACATTTCTCTTAGCAATAGCACTTCCTTGTCCTCTCAAATCAACAGTAGAACCAAATGTATCTTTAGTAATAGAAACACTAGGAATATCTTTCAAAACATCTAGCACAGTTTTATACTCTTTTTCCTTGATCTTATCAGAAGTTACTATAGTTGGATTAGCAGCTGTTTTTCTCATTTCAGTAGCGAATCCAGTTGTAGAATAGATAACGCTTTTTCCTAGGTCGATACTCTCTTCTCCATAAGCAGCTACAGCAAGCAGTGCTAAAAGTAATGTTACTTTCTTTTTGTTCATATGTTTTTCTCCTTTTAAAATTAATATTTTATTTGAAAATTAAAGTCTTATTTATTAAATATTTTTTCTAGTATAAACCCGATTGTATCAATTGAAAGATTGTTACCCCAGAACACTCCATCATTTGTAAAATTAAAGCTCTCTTCTGTTTCTAAAACAAGTTTTTTATCTTCATACTCCTTCATTTTTTCACAGAAGAAACCATATTCCTCGTCAGATAAAACATCTTTAATATCTTTTTTAGCAATTATAGGGAATTGCATAATTCCTGAAAGTTTTCCAAATTTAGAATGAACATCTGTCTGTTTAGAGTAGAAAGACATCTCTTTACTCATTCTGTATACTCCAATTCCTTGTACACTTCCACCAGCACCCACACCAATAGGGAAAGTATCTCCACCGGTATTTCTAACTTTTATATATTGGTAATTGTCTCCACCTTTTTTAGCAATTTTAGTTAGTTCTAAAATATGGTATTTATCCTCTCTAAGCATTTCAGCTACAAAGTGAGAGTAAAGTAGATAATCTTTTTTCATATCCTCTTCAAGTTTTACTCTTTCAGCTTCAATATCTTTTGAAAGTTTAGAACCATCATGTACCATAAGTGAGTAGAAACTAGCACTGCTTAACTCTAACTCTTTTACAATTCTAGCATCTTCAATAACCTCTTCAAAAGTTTGATCAGGGAAATTATAGATAATGTCTACACAAACATCTCCCTTAAAGAAATCTTTAAGTTTTTTAAGTCTTGATTTAACTTCCTCTTTCCCGTAAGTTCTGTTGTAGAAAACTCTTCCTCTATCTGAAAAAGTTTGAATTCCAACACTAAGTCTATTAACTCCGTATTTCATCATAACTTCTAATTTTTCTTCAGTCAAATTGTGTAAAGTTGTTTCAAATGTAAACTCATAATCATCACTAAGTTTAACATTATCTCTTATACTTTGAAGAATAATCTCTAATTGTTTAGGCTTATAAACAGTAGGAGTTCCACCACCAAAGAATATAACATCAAATGTACTCTCTTTGAAGTAAGTAGTTTTTCCATATTTATTAAACTCACTAGCAACGTATTCTGCATAGGAATCTAAGCTTCCATCAATTTGCTTTCTATTAAGATTACAAAAAGAACAAATTTTATCACAATAAGGTGTGTGAACATAGATAGCTTTCTTTCTATCATCAGGTTTAATCTCTAACATAGCTTCAAAACTTTCCCCAGTAGCTTTTTCACTTTGAACGTACTTGTTGATAAGTCCATTGCTATCGTGATGAGATTTGAATCTTTTTTCAAATAACTTTAAATTTTCTGTCATTATTTCCTCCAAATTAATTCCTTTACATAATAATTCCTTCAAAAATAATTTTATTTGCAAAATAAAATTACTATAAATATATTAAACTGTTTATTAAAGATTGTCAAGTTAAAAAATAATTGTTTTTAATTGTTTGACTTTAAAAATAAATTGTGATATAAAATAGAAAGTAAACTAAAATAACTAGGAGGGAAAAATGAAAACACTTATTGCTTATTCAACACTTACTGGAAATACTAGAAAAGTATGTGAAGCTGCAAGTAAAGCCTTTTCACAAGTAGAAGTGAAAGATATAAAAGAGGTGGACAATTTAGATTATGATCTAATAGTTGTTGGAACTTGGATAGATAAGGGAACAGCTGATGCAAAAGCTAAAAAATTTATAGAGACATTAAAAAATAAAAAAGTGGCATTTGTATTCACATTAGGAGCATATCCTGATTCTAAGCATGCTGAAGATTGCACAAATAATATAAAAGAATTATTCACTGAAAATGGAAATGAAGTAATAGGACACTATCACTGCCAAGGAGCAATTGATCCAAAACTAATAGAGATGATGAAAAAGAATTTTGGACCTGATCATCCACATGGACCTAATCCAGAAAGAATAAAAAGATGGGAAGATGCAAGTAAGCACCCAGATCAAAATGATTTAGATAAAGCATATGAGTATTTTAAAGAATTAATAAAATAATATTTAATTGAGTAAGTATCTAGATAATAGATACTTACTTTTTTTATTGCGTTAAAAATTATACTCCAAAAAATATAAAAGCTGTCAGATTTTTATATGCACTGACAGCTTTTATATTGTTGTTAATTAAGTAAATTAAAATACTTTAAAAGAAAGGATTAATTGAATTATATATTAAAATAAAATAAAAGTCAAGAAAAAAATTAAAAAACTAAATATTTTTATAATCAAAATAATTATTTAAGAGTTTTTAACTTTAAAATATGGTAGGAAACTCCAATTAAAACAAGGATTAAAAATATTTTGAGGTGTAAATTAGAGATTCTAGATAGTGAGAAAGTTATACTAACTATAAGTAAAAGAATTGCAAAAATCTTATTTTTAAGAGTGATTCCTTTTTTCTCTTGATAGTCTCTAATATATTGACCAAAGATTTTATTTTCTAATAAGTATGTATGAAATTTCTCTGATGACTTACTAAAACAATAAGCACTTAGTAATAAAAATGGAGTAGTGGGTAGAAGTGGAAGAAAAATACCTATACATCCTAGTCCTAAAGAGATGATTCCAAATATCAAAAAAACTTTTTTTAGCATAAAATACCCCTTTCATAAAAATTTATTTATAAATATATCTAATTTTTTTTAAAAAGTCAAATAAATATTTAAAATATATATATTTAGTATTTCAAAAAAAACTTGACAAATTACGTCTATATATTTATAATTTAAAAAGTTTTGAAACAGAAAATATTTTTTTATTAAATTGAAAGGGAAAAGAAAGAATGAGAACAAAAATAGCATTACTAAGTTTAATACTATCAGCTGTTGCACACGGAGCTGATATTGAGTTAGGAAAGAGTGTAATTTCAGCTACAGGATTTGAAACTGCACAAAAAGATACTGTAAAAAATGTTTCAGTGGTTACTGCTCAAGAAATAGAAGAAAAAAATTATCAAAGTGTTACTGATGTGTTGAAGGACATTCCAAGTGTTAATGTAATAGGTGATTCAAGTAGTCCTAAAATAGATATGAGAGGACAAGGAAAAGACAATGCAGATAGCAATGTTCAAATATTAATAGATGGGGTAACAATAAATACTATTGACTCTTCACATGGATCTACTCCATTAAATACAGTAGCAGTTGAGAATATCGAAAGAATAGAAGTTATTCCTGGTGGTGGAGCTATACTGTATGGTAGTGGAACTAGAGGTGGAATAATAAATATCATAACAAAAACAGGAGCTGGATATCAAGGTGGAAGCATAGGTGCTGAATATACAAGTTATGGTACTAAAAAAGGAAACGTAAGCTATGGAACAACTTTAGGAAAATTAGGAGTAAGTGTTGATTATTTAGATGAAAGATACAGAGGATTTAGAGATGAAGATGAAAGTGATAATAAAAACTTTCAAACAACATTAAACTATGATCTTGCAGAAGATAAAAAACTAACATTTAAGTATTTAAGATTTGAAGAGAAAGGTACATATCCAACTTCGTTGACTAGAAAACAGATAAATGAAGATAGAGAACAATCTGGATATGATTCTGGAATACTACCAAGTGAAAAAGAGATTAAAAAGAATGAATTTAGTTTAAAGTATGAACAAAAAATAAATGATAAAATAGATTTTAATATTCTTACTTCATATCATGATATGAATATGGTAACACATGAATATAAAGATATGAATCAAGTTATGGATATGGACGATACAAGAATAGCTGTAAAACCTAAAATGAGAGTTAAATATAGAGAGAATGACGAATTAATTTTTGGATATGATTATGTAAAAGCTAAATTAGATAGAAAATCTATAGGTTCTATGAAAATAAGTCCTACAAAAACAAGTTATATAAAAGCTGATTCAAATTTAACAAAAGAAACAAATAGTTTATTTGTGTTGAATAAAAATAATTTTGGTAAATTAGAATTTACACAAGGGCTTAGATATGAGTATGCAGAGTATGATCTACATAGAAAATACAATAATTTACTACCTTTAGATGAAACTGTATCAGAGGATAACTTTGCGTTAGAGTTGGTTACAAATTATCTATACTCAGATACTGGAAATATTTATGCTAGAATAGAAAGAGGTTTTACTTCACCAAAGCCAACAGACTTGTATGATAAGGTAAATAATCAATATACTTTAAATAACCTAAAATCTGAAAAATATTTAACATATGAAATTGGAGCTAGAGACTATATTTATGATAGTTTAGTAGGAATTACAGGGTTCTATACAACAACAGAAGATGAGATTTATAAGGATACTCAAGGTCTTAACTTCAAATTTAAAAATATAGGAAAAACAGAAAGATATGGAGTTGAATTATCAGCTGAACAGTATTTTGATAAATTAACATTGAGAGAAGGATATTCATATATAAAAACTAAAATTAAAGAAACTGCTCCTGGTGAAAGTAATACAAAAGGAAAAGAGATAGGTAATGTTCCTAATCATAAATTATCATTAAGTTTAGATTATAAGCTGAATGATAAAGTAAGTTTATCTTCAACAACAGTTTACTCAGCAAAGTATTATTTAAACAATAGTAATACAGGTGGTAAGCAAAATAGTTATACAGTAACTAACGTAACTATAAACTACTATCCTATGCCAACTTTAAAATTATATACAGGAATAAATAATATATTTAATGAAAAATATTACGATTCAGTATCTATGAAGGGAAATGAATATATGTTTGATCCAGCTGCAGAGAGAAACTTTGTTTTCGGATTTAAATATAATTTCTAAATAAAACAGTAAAATCAAGGTCATTTGATCTTGATTTTATTGTTTTTAAGAAAAGTCAAGGAATTTTTATATAAATATTGACCGAGATAAGTGGTTATGGTATAATTTAATAGATTATTTAAAGAATTTTTGGGAGGAATAAGATGGAAACTTTATTTACAGTTCTACTATTTATCTTTGCCATTACATTAATAGTATTAGTACTTATACAACCAGATAGGAGCCACGGAACATCTGCAAGTATGGGATTAGGAGCATCAAACACTGTGTTTGGAATATCAAAAGATGGAGGGCCTTTAGCTAAAGCAACAGAAATTGTGGCAACACTATTTATTCTTAGTGCACTTTTATTATACTTAGTGAAATAAAGAGAGAGGCGTATTGAGGGCAATACGTCTTTTTTATAGGTAGATGATAGAATGATGAACAATCTTTTTGGGAATAACTATGAGAGTATGAAACCCTTAGCTGTAAAGTTGAGACCACAAAGTCTAGATGATTTTATAGGGCAAGAGAAGCTTTTAGGGAGTGGAGGAATACTCAGAAAACTGATAGAAAAACAGAATATATCAAACTCAATTTTTTATGGACCACCAGGATGTGGAAAAAGCTCGATAGGAGAGGTAATTTCAAAAACTACTAATAGTAACTTTGAAACTTTGAATGCAACAACAGCATCATTAAATGATTTGAGAGAGGTTGTAGAGAGAGCTAAAAAAAGTATAGAGTTTTATGGAAAAAGGACAATACTATTTTTAGATGAGATACATAGATTTAATAAAACTCAACAAGATGCATTGTTATCATATTGTGAGAATGGAACTATAACTCTTATTGGAGCAACTACTGAAAATCCTTATTATAGTTTGAATAATGCCCTATTATCAAGGGTTATGATATTTGAATTTAAGGCTTTGACAAGAGAGGACATAAGAAAGATTTTAAAAAGAGGGGTAGAGAAGTTATCTTTAACTGATGTGAGTGAGGAGATAATAGAGTGTATCTTAGATATTTCACAAGGAGATAGTAGAGTAGCTTTAAATTATTTAGAGCTGTATAAGAATAGTTGTGCTGATTTACAAGTTGATGAGATCTTGGAGATATTTAAAACTAGACAAGCTTCCTATCACAAAGAGGAGGATAAGTATAATTTAATATCAGCCCTAATAAAGAGTATGAGGGGAAGTGATCCTGATTCAGCTCTATATTGGTTAGGGAGATTATTGGCTGGTGGTGAGGATCCAAGATATATAGCAAGACGACTTGTAATACATGCAAGTGAAGATATAGGAATGGCTAATCCAGAGGCAATGTTAATAGCTAATAGTGCTATGATGGCAAGTGAGAGAATAGGTATGCCAGAGATTAGAATAGTACTAGCACAAGCTGTTGTGTATATAGCTATTTCTACCAAAAGCAACTCTTGTTATATGGGAATAAATAAGGCATTGGAAGATATAGAGAAGGGTGATTTAGAGGCAGTACCACCAACTATTGGTCACAATGCAAAGGGATATAAATATCCACATGACTATCCAGGGAATTTCATAAAGCAGAAATATACAAATAAGAGTAGGAATTACTATATTCCTGGAGATAATAAGAATGAAAAACTTATAAAAGAAAAATTAGAAAAGTTATGGAAAAAATAAAGAGGTGAGAGAATGAAGCTTATAAAAGCTGCTAGAGGAACTAAGGATATATTTGGAGAAGAAGCTGTCAAATATACATATATATCTAAAATGGCTCAAGAGATTTTTGAGAGTTATGGATATACATATATAAAGACTCCAATATTTGAGGAAACAGATCTTTTTAAAAGAGGAATTGGAGAGGGAACAGATGTAGTAGAGAAAGAGATGTATACTTTTAAAGATAGAGGAGATAGAAGTTTAACATTGAGACCAGAAAATACAGCATCTGTAGTAAGATCATATTTAGAGAATGCTATTTATGGAAAAGAAGATGTTACAAAATACTATTATAATGGATCTATGTTTAGATACGAGAGACCTCAAGCAGGAAGACAAAGAGAGTTCAATCAGATAGGGGTTGAAGTTTTAGGTGAGAGTTCGCCTATATTAGATGCAGAGGTTATAGCAATGAGTTACTCTCTATTAGAAAAGTTAGGGATCAGTGACTTAGAGGTTCACATTAACTCTGTTGGAACAAATGCTTCACGTACAAAATATAGAGAGAATCTATTAAATTTCTTAGAACCAATAAAAGAGGAACTTTGTGAAGATTGTAGAATGAGAATGGAGAAAAATCCATTGAGAGTATTGGATTGTAAGGTTGACAAGTGTAAAGAGTTGACTAAGGAGGCTCCAAGTATAATAGACTCTCTTACAGAAGAGGAGAGAGCTCACTATGAAACAGTAAAAAAATATTTGGATATATTTGGAGTGAAGTATGTAGAGGACTCAAGACTTGTTAGAGGATTAGATTACTACTCAAGTACAGTGTATGAGATAATAACAAATAAATTAGGGGCTCAAGGAACTGTATTGGGTGGAGGAAGATATGATAATCTACTAAAACAGCTAGGAGATAAAGATATACCAGCAGTTGGATTTGCAGCTGGAGTGGAAAGAATGATGATGTTGTTGGAGGATTATCCTAAGAATAATCCGGATGTATATGTAGCTTGGTTAGGAGAAAATACACAGGAATTTGGACTAAAAATTGCAAAGATTTTAAGAGATAATAAAATAAAAACTTTTGTTGATTTCAATGCTAAAGGAATGAAGTCTCATATGAAAAAAGCAGATAAACTAAACGTTAAATACTGCATAATAGTAGGAGAAGATGAGATGAATAAAGATGTAATAGTCTTAAAAGATTTCAATGCAAGAACACAAGAGGAAATGAGTTTAGAAAAAGCAATTGAAATAATAAAAAAATAGATATATTAAGGAGAGGGTAAAAATGATTTACAGGACTCATAATCTTGGTGAATTAAGAAAAGAGAACATTGGACAAACAGTTACACTTTCTGGTTGGGTAGATACAACTAGAGACCTAGGAGGATTAACTTTTGTTGATTTAAGAGATAGAGAGGGAAAAACTCAAGTTGTATTTGATATAGAAGTAGCTCCAAAAGAGATAGTTGAACAAGCTCAAAAATTGAGAAATGAAGCAGTTATAAGAGTAGTTGGAACTGTAAAAGAGAGACAGAGTAAAAATATGAATATCCCTACTGGAGAGATTGAAGTATTTGCGACAGAACTTACAATTTTAAATAACTGTGATGTATTACCATTCCAAATTACTGGAACTGAAGATAATTTAAACGAAAATATCAGATTAAAATATAGATATTTAGATATCAGAAGACCAAAAATGTTAAACAATCTTAGAATGAGACATAAGATGATAATGGCAATTAGAAACTATATGGACCAAGAGGGATTTATAGATGTTGATACACCATTATTAAATAAATCAACTCCAGAAGGAGCAAGAGACTTCTTAGTACCTTGTAGAATAAATCCAGGAACTTTCTATGCTTTACCTCAATCACCACAACTTTTCAAACAATTATTAATGATAGGTGGAGTAGAAAGATATTTCCAAATAGCAAAATGCTTTAGAGATGAGGATTTAAGAGCAGATAGACAGTTTGAATTCACTCAATTAGACGTTGAGATGTCATTTGTAGAGATGGATGATGTTATGAATACAATAGAGGGATTAGCTAAAAATGTATTCACAGCTATTACTGGAGAGAGTGCAGATTACAAATTCCCAAGAATGCCTTATGCTGAAGCTATGTCAAGATTTGGTTCTGACAAACCAGATGTAAGATTTGGAGTTGAATTAAAAGATTTAACAGATATTGCTAAAACTTGTGGTTTTAAAGCATTTAAAGATGTTGCTGAAAATGGTGGATTAGTAAAATGTATAACTGCTCCAAAAGCTTTTGAAAAATTCTCAAGAAAAGTGTTAGGAGAGTATGAAGAGTATGCTAAGAGATATTTTGGAGCAAAGGGAATGGCTTATGTAAAAATAGCTGAAGACGGAAGTATAACTTCTCCAATAGCTAAATTTTTCTCTGAAGAGGAGATGGCAAATATAGTAAAAGTTGCTGAAGCAAACCCAGGAGATGTAATATTGATAATAGCTGATAAAGCTAAAGTTGTATACGGAGCTTTAGGAGCTATGAGACTTAGAATAGGAAAGGAACTTGATCTAATAAACAATGATGAGTTTAAATTCCTATGGGTAGTTGATTTCCCAATGTTTACTTATGATGAAGAAGAGGGAAGATACAAGGCTGAGCACCACCCATTCACTTCAATAAAAGCTGATGATATGGAAGCTTTCTTAGGTGGACAGACAGAAAATATAAGAACAAATACTTATGATATGGTATTAAATGGATTTGAGATTGGAGGAGGTTCTATAAGAATCTTTAATCCTGAAATTCAGAATAAAGTTTTTGAAAGATTAGGATTATCTTATGAAGAGGCTAGAGAAAAATTTGGTTTCTTTGTAGATGCATTTAAATATGGAGCACCACCTCATGGAGGACTTGCATTTGGAATTGATAGATGGTTAATGGTAATGTTAAAAGAAGCTTCAATAAGAGAAGTTATTCCATTCCCAAAAACTAATAAAGGTCAATGTTTAATGTCAGAGGCACCTAATTTTGTTGACAAATCTCAATTAGATGAACTAAATATTGCTGTAACAGCAAAAAATGATGAAAAAATCGAAGAAAAATAAAAAATAAATTTAAGATTAATACTTGAAAATTTTATAAATAAGTGATATAATTTCCTTAATAAGAATAGATGTCTGACCTACTCGTTATTTCTTGAGGTTTTGGGCCTAATGTCGTCACGGGGTTGGCGCTGCTTTCAGTAGCTCAGCAAAGTCACGAATAGCTTAGAGCTTAAGTTGATTACGGACTCTGTATGCTGTTAGTAACTGACTACCACTTATGGTTTTGGCGACTAAAACTGTATTGAAGACGGTAGGTTGGAGCTTTTCTTTGGGACTTAGTCCCTTTTTTTTATTTATTTGAAAAAATGTCACAAAATATAGTTAAAAGAAGGTGAAATGAAGTGCATATTATTGAGAAAGAGATAAGTAGAATATTTGAAGAAACAGTTAAAAGACTTTATCCAGATAAAGAGTTGAAAAAAATAGAAGTATCAGTGGCTACTAATGAAAAGTTTGGAGATTTTCAAACAAACTTTGCTATGATGAACTCTAAAATAATAGGGAATAATCCAAGAGCAATAGCACAAGAGGTAGTTGATAATTTAGTTGAGAATAATGTAATTGAGAGATTAGAGATAGCTGGACCAGGATTTATAAATATATTCTTAAAGAATGAATATTTAGGTGAGTTATTGAAAAAATCAAGAACTGAAAAGTATGATTTTTCATTCTTAAATAGAGAGGGAGATGTAGTAATAGATTTCTCTTCTCCTAATATAGCTAAGAGAATGCATATAGGACATCTACGTTCTACAATAATAGGTGATTCTATAGCAAGAATACACAGATATTTAGGTTACAATGTAGTTGCTGATAACCATATAGGAGATTGGGGAACTCAATTTGGAAAACTTATAATAGGTTATAGAAGATGGCTTGATAAAGAAGCTTATAAAGTGAATGCTATTGAAGAGTTAGAAAGAGTTTATGTAGAGTTTACTAAGCAATCTGAAGAGCATCCAGAGTTAGAAGAGGAAGCAAGACTTGAACTTAAAAAGTTACAAGATGGAGATGAAGAGAACTTTGCTCTATGGAAAGAGTTTATAAAAGTGTCTTTAGATGAGTATGAGAAACTATATGGAAGATTAGATGTACACTTTGACACTTATTATGGGGAGTCTTTTTATCATGATATGATGCAAGGTGTAGTTGAGGAGTTAATCGAGAAAAATATAGCAGTAGAAGATGACGGAGCAAAGGTTGTATTCTTTCCAGAAGAAGATAATCTATTCCCATGCATAGTTCAGAAGAAAGATGGAGCTTTCCTATACTCAACTTCTGATATAGCAACTGTTAAATTCAGAAAAGATAACTACAATATAAACAAGATAATCTACTTAACAGATGAAAGACAGCAAGATCACTTCAAACAGTTCTTTAAAATAACTGATATGTTAGGTTGGGAAGTTCCTAAGCACCATATTTGGTTTGGTATTATGAGATTTGCTGATGGTGTGTTCTCTACAAGAAAAGGTAATGTAATTAGACTTGAGCAACTGATGGATGAAGGAAAGAAAAGAGCTTACGATATAGTCAATGAAAAAAATCCAGAGTTATCAGAAGTTGAAAAGGAGAATATATCTGAAATAGTTGGAGTTGGAGCTATTAAGTATGCTGACTTATCACAAAATAGACAGAGTCCAATAATATTTGAATGGGATAAGATATTGAGCTTTGAAGGAAATACAGCACCATATCTTCAATACTCTTATGCAAGAATTCAATCAATATTGAGAAAAGCAGAGTCTGAAGGTAAAGCAATAGATTATAGCAAAGAGATAGTTATAAAGGATAAGCAGGAGAAGGTATTAGCTAATCACATAGCAGCATTCCCAATGGTTATAATCAAAGCAGCTGAAACATTTAAACCAAATGTAATAGCTGACTATCTATTTGAATTATCTAAGAAATTTAACAGTTTCTACAATAGTTGTCCTATTCTTAATCAAGAGGATGAGATTTTATTCTCAAGAGGATTACTTGCTAAGATAGCTGGTGAAACTATAAAAGATGGACTAGATTTACTAGGAATAAAAACTTTAGATAGAATGTAAGAATATATAGACTACACCTAATATTTTAAAATAGAGGGTGTAGTTTTTATTTTAAAAAGTTTTTGTATAAAAGGAAGTTAACTTGTAAATTAAGATATTATCAAGTATAATAGACATAAAGTATCACTAGTAAGGGTAAGAGGAGAATTTATGAATTGAAGAAAAAATAATAATCAAGAGATAATAAATACAGGGAGAAAAATAGATGAAAAAAAAATTATATAGTGTGATAATATTTTTAACCTTTTCACTTATTATTTTAGGTGGATATATATTTTTTCAAATTAAAGGAAAGACAGACTATAATTTGGAATTAAATATAGAAAAAAATCAACCACTTATGAGATCTCTAGCCAAGCTACCAAAATCAGATAGCTTAATATTTAAAGTATATTTAAAGTTACGAAACAATGGAAGAGGAGTAAAAGCTGGAACATATCATATTGAGGGTGAGTACTCATTAGAAGAAATAATAGATATATTAGAATCTGGAAAGGGAAGAATTGTAAAAATAACGATTCCAGAGGGGTTTAGTATAAAGCAGATCGTAGCATATTTAGAAGAGAATAAGCAGATAGACAGAGATGAATTTTACAGAGAGTTGAAAGAGGCTAGTAAAGAGTTTCCTTATCCAACACCAGAGGGGAATTTTGAAGGGTACCTATATCCAGAAACATATTTTTTACCAGAGAATTTTGATGAAAGAACACTTATAAATACCATGTTAAAAGAGTTTTTAAAGAAATTTCCAAGTGAAAAATATCCAGATAAGGATGAGTTTTATCAAAAGTTGATAATGGCCTCTATATTAGAAAGAGAAGCTTTAGTTAAAAGTGAAAAGCCAATAATGGCATCAGTATTTTATAATAGAATAAAAAAGGGAATGACTCTCTCATCAGATGCTACAGTTAACTATGTATATGATTATAGTAAGAAGAGAATATACTATAAAGATTTAAAAGTAGATTCTCCATACAATACTTATAAATATAAAGGATTACCACCTGCACCTATATCTAATCCAGCAGTAGATTCTTTAGAGGCAGCTTACAATCCAGCTCAAACAGATTATCTATTTTTTGTTGCAACTGGAGATGGTAGTCATTATTTTAGTAAAACATATAAAGAGCATTTAGAATTTCAAAGGAAAAATAAAAATTAAGGAGTAAAGAGTGAAAAAAATAGTTTTAGCATCAATAAATAGCCAATATGTGCATTTGAATGTGGCTGTTAGGTATTTAAAAAAATATGTGGAGGAGAATTGTGATACTAGATTAGATATTTATGAGACTAATATTAATAATCAGTTGATAAATATAATCAAAGACTTATTTGAAAAGCAACCAGATATGATAATTTTTTCTACATATATTTGGAACAAGGAGTATGTTTTTTCATTGATAAAAGAGCTGAAAAAAGTGCTACCAAATGTAAAAATAGCATTGGGTGGTCCAGAAGTTTCATATAAATGGGAAAGAACAATTGAAGAAAATAGTGAAATAGATTATATTTTTACAGGTGAAGGAGAGAAGATACTTTTAAACTTTTTTACAAAGGATATAAAAGAGGTAAAAGGAGTTGTCTACAGGGAAGACCAGGAGATAAAATATAATGGAATGGAGACTCTTATTGATAATTTAGATGTGATACCATTTCCTTATGATGATGAAGAGCTACTAGATAGAACGAAAATATTTTATTATGAATCTTCAAGAGGTTGTCCTTTTAACTGTTCATACTGTATGTCATCAATTGATAAGAGTGTGAGATACTATTCTATTGAGAGAACCAAGAAGGATTTAAAGAGATTTATTGACTCACCTATAAAATTATTAAAGTTTGTAGATAGAACTTTTAATTTAAGCAAGGAAAAATATATGGCTATTTGGAGATTCCTACTTGAGAATTACAGAGAGGGAATAACATTCCATTTTGAGATAAATGCTAATATCTTTGATGAGGAAACATTGGATTTCTTAGAAAAAGTACCTAGGGGTTATTTTCAATTTGAGATAGGGGTACAGACAATAGATGCTCAAGCTATGAAGAGCATAGGAAGAATTAACCATTTAGAAAAATTAGCTCACAATATAGGAAGAATTAGTAGAAATATACATCTACATTTAGATTTGATAGCGGGACTACCCTATGATACTTATGAGAAGTTTAAAAAATCTTTTGACTATGTACATCAATTGAAACCAGAGATGATACAGTTGGGATTTTTAAAACTTTTGAAGGGGACAAAGATGTATGATGAAAGGGAGAAATATGGATACAAATATTTTTCTAAGCCACCTTATGAAGTTTTTTCAAATGATTTTATAAGCTTTGGTGAGATAATTAAGCTAAAAAATCTTGAAAAAGTCTTAGATTTTTACTATAATTCTGAGAAATTTCAAGAGAGTGTACAGTGGATTATAGATACCCATTATAGTAGTGCTTTTGATTTTTATGAAGAGGTAGCAGAGTACTTTGATAGAAATGGATATTTAAAGGTTAGTCATAAAGAGAGTGCACTATTTACCCTTTTATATAATTTTTATGAGGAAAAGGAGTTTTCAGAAAAAGATGTATTTTTAGAATACTTAAAATATGATTATTTAATGCTTGGTAAGGCAGGTTTTTATCCTGAATGGTTTAAGAGTGAGAAGGATGGAGAGCTTTATGACAAGCTAATAAAAGAGGAAAATTATAAGAGTATAAGAGAGGGACATAAGAATAGTGAGTTAGAGAGATTTAGATATAACATATTTACAAAATCTTTTGAAGATATATATATATTCTTTGATTATAGAGATAAAACAGCCAAAGTGGTAAAAAATTCTTGACTCTATTTATAAAAAACTTTGGAAAAATAGGTTAATATATGTTATAATTTTATGAAATGATATATAAAAGAGTGGTTTTATGAGATTGTTCAAAAAGATAATAGAGAAAAATAGAAAAGAGAGATTAATTGAGAATGGAGATAAGCTTGTAATAGGTTTTTCAGGAGGACCAGATTCAGTTTTTTTGACAGAGATGTTATTAAAATTAAAAGAGTATATTGAATTTGACTTCGTTTTAGTCCATATTAATCATCTGTTGAGAGGAGAAGAGGCTCAAAGAGATGAGGATTTTTCAATTGAATATGGAAGAGAAAGGGGCATAGAGGTATTCGCTAGAAAGATTGATATAACAACACTGGGAAAGGAACAGGGGCTGACTTTGGAGGAAGCTGGACGTGAAGCAAGATATGGATTTTATCAAGAGATCTTGGATAAAATTGGTGGGAATAAGATAGCCTTAGCTCACAATAAAGATGATCAGATAGAGACTTTTATGTTTAGATTGTCAAGAGGAACAGGACTTTCTGGTTTAGAGGGGATAAACTCTAAAAGAGGGATCTATATTAGACCGATTTCTGAAGTTTACAAGAGAGAGATTTTAGGATATTTAGACGAAAATGGGATTGACTACTGTATAGATAGTACAAATTTAGAAAATGAATTTACTAGAAATAGTATAAGGTTGGATCTGATTCCATTTATAGAGCAGAGATATAATCCGAAATTTAAAGATAAGATTTTTTCTCTGATTGAGGAGATAAGAGAGACAAACAATTTTGTAGAAAGAGAGATAGAGAGATTTTCTAACTGTAAGGAATTAAATATTGATGAAATTTTACACTTTTCAAAGATGATAAGAGGGAAGATCTTAAGTAAATTTCTTTATAGATACAATATCAAGGTAAATAGAGAGAAGATCAATCTCATTGAGAGTATTTTGAAAAATGGTGGAAGTCAAGAGCTTATTTTAAGTGAGAAGTATGTCTTAAAGAAGGAGTATAATCTACTTAGAATAGATGGGAATAGAGTTTCTAAAGAGAGTTTGGAGGCTAAGAGTTTGACTGTACCAGGTGTAATAGAGTTTGGAGATTACATCATAGAAGCTAGTTATGAAAAGGTGAAGGAAAAAAATAGAGATGTCTATTATACTAATATAAAAACAGGGGATACTCTTTTAGTAAGAGTAAGAAAAGATGGTGATAAGATAGTTCCAACAGGAATGAAGGGTGAAAAAAAACTGAAAGATATTTTTATTAATGAGAAGATTGAGAAGGAGAAAAGAGACTCTATTCCTCTGATAACATATGGTAAAGATATAGTTTGGATAGCTGGAATAAGAGGAAATGAGAAGTATAAGGGGACAGAAGAGTACTGCGTTAAATTAAGTGCAAGGAGGAAAAAATAATTGAACGATAAAAATTTATTTGATGAGAATGAAGATAAAAAGATAGACGAGAAGGAAAAAGAGTTAAATTTAGAAGAAAAAGATGAAAATAAAGCCTCAGAGCAAGACGAAGAGAAAAAACAGAGTGAAGAGGTAAAAGAGAGAAAAGAGGAGCTTAGAAATAAACTTAAAGAGGGAATGTCTAAGAATAAAGATAGTAAAAATCCTAAAGAAAAAGATGAAGAGAATAAATTTAAACAGTTAGGTGGAAAGTTTAACTTCAAAGGATTTATAATGTTGTTATTTATAATAACATTGGTAATGTCTCTGCCTTCAATCTTATCAGATACTGCAAAAACACCAAGTGACGAGGTTTCATATACAGAGTTTATTCAAAATATAAAATCTGGTAAAATTAAAAAAGTAGATGAAAAAGAGGGTTATGTATACGGATATTCAGCTGATGAAAAGAATGTGTACAGTGCTAGAATGATAACTGATAGATTGGGAGGAGATCCTAAGCTAGTAGAGACTATAGAATATAATGGAGTTGGAATAAAATCAGTTCCACCTCAACAGATGCCATTGTTATTGAATATTTTAATATCTTGGTTCCCTATGCTATTATTAATAGGAATCTGGATATTTATGATGAATAAAATGGGAAAAGGAAATGGTGGAGGACCACAAATTTTCAATGTTGGAAAATCAAAAGCTAAAGAGAATGGAGAAGATGTATCTAAAGTAACTTTTGCTGATGTTGCAGGAATTACAGAGGCTAAAGTGGAATTAGAAGAGGTTGTAAAGTTTTTAAGAGAGCCTGAAAAGTTCAAAAATATAGGTGCAAGAATACCTAAAGGAGTATTGTTATTAGGAGCACCAGGAACAGGAAAAACTTTACTGGCTAAAGCGGTGGCTGGAGAGGCAAAAGTTCCTTTCTTCAGTATGTCAGGATCTGAGTTTGTTGAGATGTTTGTAGGGGTAGGAGCTTCAAGAGTTAGAGACCTATTCAATAAAGCAAGAAAAAATGCTCCATGTATAATCTTTATAGATGAGATAGATGCAGTTGGAAGAAAGAGAGGATCTGGACAAGGTGGAGGAAATGATGAAAGAGAGCAAACTCTTAACCAACTTCTTGTTGAGATGGATGGATTTGGTACTGATGAAACTATAATAGTTTTAGCAGCAACAAATAGACCAGAGATTTTGGATAGAGCTCTAATGAGACCAGGAAGATTTGATAGACAAGTTTTTGTTGACAGTCCAGATATTGATGGAAGAGAAGCGATATTAAAAGTTCATGTAAGAGATAAAAAGTTAGCTAAAGATGTTAATTTAAGAACAATAGCTAAAAAGACACCAGGATTTGTAGGAGCAGACTTGGCAAACCTATTAAATGAGGCAGCAATTTTAGCAGCAAGAGATAATAGAGAAGAGATCACTATGGAGGACTTAGAAGAGGCTTCAGAGAAGGTAAGTATAGGTCCAGAGAGAAAATCTAAAAAAGTGATAGAGAAAGAGAGAAAGATAACAGCTTATCATGAGGCTGGACACGCTGTAATGCACTATGCACTACCTAATACAGATCCAGTTCATAAGATATCTATCGTTCCTAGAGGTATGGCAGGAGGTTATACAATGGCTTTACCTGAAGAGGATAGAAGTTATAAATCAAAAAATGAGTTCTTAGATGAGATGAGAGTATTATATGGTGGAAGAGCTGCGGAGCAGATTGTATTTGGAGATATTACAACTGGAGCAAGTAACGATATTGAAAGAGCTACAGCTATAGCTCATGCTATTGTTACAAGATTTGGAATGAATGAGAAATTTGGACCGATCTTATTGGATAATACAAAAGAGGGAGATTATTTCCAACAAAAATACTATAGTGATGTAACAGGTAAAGAGGTAGACGAAGAGATCTTTAAAATAGTTCAAACTATGTACAAGGAGACTTTGGATATACTTACTAAATACTATGATAAATTGGATGCTGTAGCCAAGGCATTATTAGAGAGAGAACACCTTAATAGAGAGGAGTTTGAAGCTATTATGAAAGGTGAGAGCATAGATGAGATAGAGCAAGAGAGTGAAACAGTAGAGATATTAGAGAACTCAAATATGGAGATAGAAGATTAATAAAAATTTATAAAGATACTTTACAATATGGTATAAGTGTGATATAATTACAAAGGAATTTAAGCTCAGTTTTGCGGTTAGCCTCGTATTACTTAGCTTAGATAATATATAATTAGGAGGAATTCAAAATGGCTATGAGAAGTAAAGCAGAAATCATTAAAGAGTTTGGAAAATTTGAAGGAGATACAGGATCAACTGAGGTACAAATCGCTCTATTAACAGAGAAAATCAACCACTTAACTGATCACTTAAGAACTCACAAAAAAGATTTCCACTCAAGATTAGGATTATTAAAAATGGTAGGACAAAGAAAGAGATTACTTGCTTACCTAACTAAGAAAGACTTAGAAGGATACAGAAACTTAATCGCTAGATTAGGAATCAGAAAATAGTTTTAGCAGAGAACGAGGTTTTATACCTCGTTTTTTTTATAATAGAAAAAATATATAAAAAACATATATTTTTTGAAAGAAGGAAAAAATAATAGTAAAATTTTTGTAAATTAATACCAATAAAATGGTATTTTTTTCAAAACAGGATTATAAAAGAAATAAATATAGTTTTAATTTATAATTTGAATCATATGAATATATATCATTAATTTGACAAATATTAGATAATGTAGTAAATTTCTAAGTATAAGATAAAAAAGTATTTCGTTATTTGGAGAAAATATAATAATTTGAGAACAAGAGTATTATAAAGAAACACATCTTAATATAATACTCTAAAAAAATATGCTCATTGAAAAATTTTTTTCAAAAAACTGAAATATAAAAAAACTAGGAGGAAAATACTATGAATATGAAAGGGAAGTTACGTTTAGTATTGGCAACACTATTATCAGTATTTTTATTTGCAGCTTGTGGTGGAAGTAAAGATGCAGCAAGTGGAGATGCAAAAGTAAAAGATACAATAGTAGTATCTGATGGAGCAGAGGCAAAATCATTAGATCCACATGCAACAAATGACGCACAATCTTCAAGAGTAACAGTACAAATTTATGATAGATTAGTAGAGCAGGGAGATAATATGGAGATAGTTCCAGGATTAGCAGAATCTTGGGAACAACCAGATGGAAAGACAACTATATTCCATTTAAGAAAAGGTGTTAAATTCCACAATGGTGAGGAATTAAAAGCATCAGATGTTAAATTCTCACTTGATAGAATGAAAGCATCACCTCAAGTTTCTCATATAATAGGAACTGTAGAGGGAGTAGAAGTTATTGATGACAACACTGTTAAAGTAACTACAACTCAACCATTTGGAGCTTTATTAAGCCACTTATCACACCCAACAGCAGCAATTATGAATGAAAAAGCTGTAAAAGAGTATGGAGATTCTTATGGACAACATCCAGTAGGAACAGGACCTTACAAATTTGTTTCATGGCAATCAGGAGACAGAATAACTCTAGAAGCAAATCCTGAGTACTTCTTAGGAGAGGCTCCTATAAAAAATGTAGTATTTAGACCTATCGTAGAGGGATCAAATAGAACAATAGCTATTGAAACTGGTGAGATTGATATAGCTTATGATATCGAAGGATTAGATAAAGATAAATTAAGAAATGATGATACAGTTGTATTCTTAGAAGAGCCATCTTTATCAATTGACTATATTGGATTTAATACTAAAAAAGCACCATTTGATAATGTAAAAGTAAGACAAGCTATAGCAACAGCAATCAATGCTGATGATATAATAGCAGCAGTTTATAAGGGATCAGGAACAAAAGCTAATTCATTAATAGGACCAAAAGTATTTGGACATACTGATGAAGCAAAAGCTTGGGAATACAATGTAGAAAAAGCTAAACAATTATTAGCAGAAGCTGGATATCCAAATGGATTTAAAACAACAATTTGGATCAATGAAAATCCAGATAGAAGAGATATTGCTGTAATATTACAAGCTCAATTAAAAGAGATAGGAATAGATATGACAATAGAAACTCTTGAGTGGGGAGCATACTTAGATGGTACTGCAAGAGGAGATCATGAAATGTTTATCCTTGGATGGGTAAGTGTAACTGGTGACGCAGACTATGGATTATTCCCATTACTACATAGTTCTACTTTCGGAGGAGCAGGAAACAGATCATTCTACTCAAATCCAAAAGTTGATGATCTATTAACAAGAGCTAGAAACTCAGTGGATCAAGAAGAGAGAAAAGAGCTATATAAAGAGGTTCAAATAATGGTTCAAGAAGATGTTCCTCTATATATTACTGCATATAAAGCACAAAATGCAGCATTACAAAAAAATATAGAAAATTTCAAGCTGAAAGCAGCAGGACATCATAGACTTTATGGAGTAAAATTTAAATCAAATTAGTTTAAAAAAAGGCTGTGTCTTAAAGATACAGCCTTTTGTTTTAAAAATTAAAACTTAGAAAGAAAGGAGAGGACACTTGATTTAAAGGATGAGTGTCAAAAATAGTATGCACAAGTATGTATTGAAAAGAGTTTTACTACTTATTCCTGTATTGTTAGGAGTTTCATTATTAGTTTTTGCAATAATGTCGTTAACACCAGGAGATCCAGCTCAATTAATATTAGGGGAAAATGCACCAAAAGCAGCAGTTTTAAAATTGAGAGAAGAGATGGGACTTAATGATCCATTCTTTATGCAGTACTTTAGATTTGTAAAAAATGCTATAATGGGAGATTTTGGAAGATCATATACAACTGGAAGAGAGGTATTTGGAGAGATATTTGCAAGATTCCCAAATACATTGATATTAGCAATTATAGGAATTATTATATCTGTTTGTATAGGAATTCCAATTGGTATAATTTCAGCTACAAGACAGTATTCTTTCTTAGATAGTTTTAGTATGGTAATTGCTCTATTAGGAGTATCAATGCCAGTATTCTGGTTAGGACTTATGTTAATTTTAACTTTCTCAGTAAAATTAGGTTGGCTACCTTCTGGAGGATATAATGGACTGAGCAGTATAATACTACCTGCTATTACCTTAGGGGTAGGATCTGCAGCTATAATTACAAGAATGACACGTTCATCAATGCTAGAGGTAATAAGACAAGATTATATAAGAACAGCTAGAGCAAAGGGTGTAACTGAAAAAGTTGTTATTAATAAACACGCCTTAAAAAATGCACTTATTCCAATAATAACAGTTGTTGGATTACAATTTGGACATCTATTAGGTGGAGCAGTTTTAACAGAGTCAGTTTACTCATGGCCAGGTGTTGGAAGATTGATGGTAGATGCAATAAGACAAAAAGATACACCTACAGTATTGGCAGCCGTTGTATTCTTAGCAGCAGCTTTTAGTGTGGTAAACTTATTGGTAGATATATTGTACGCTTATGTTGATCCAAGAATAAAATCACAATATAAGTAGTAAGGGGGAGAAAGGATGTCAAGTACAAACACTTCAAATAAAAAAAGAAGTCAGTGGGTGGAAGTATGGAGAAGATTAAAGAGAAATAAGATGGCAATTCTAGGGCTAATAATCTTAATAATTCTTTTCCTACTAGCAATCTTTGCTGACGTTATAGCAAACTATGATAATGTAGTAATAAAACAAAATTTAGCACAGAGATTACAAGGACCAAGTGCAGCACATTGGCTTGGAACAGATGAGTTTGGTAGAGATATTTTTGCAAGACTTGTACATGGTACAAGAGTATCATTACAAGTTGGTATAGTAGCTGTTGGAATCTCAATCATAATAGGTGGAGTATTAGGAGCAGTTGCTGGTTATTATAGTGGAAAATTAGATAATACAATAATGAGAATTATGGATATATTCCTAGCAGTACCAAGTATATTACTTGCAATAGCAATAGTATCAGCATTAGGACCAAGCATACTAAATCTAATGTTAGCAATTAGTATATCAAGTGTACCAAGTTATGCAAGAATAGTTAGAGCTTCTGTACTTTCAATAAGAGATCAGGAGTTTATAGAAGCAGCTAAGGCTATTGGAGCAAGTAATACAAGAATAATTTTTAGACATATTATTCCTAACTCATTGGCTCCTGTAATTGTACAAGCAACTTTAGGAGTAGCAAGTGCAATACTTTCAACAGCAGGTTTAAGCTTTATCGGATTGGGAATTCAACCTCCAGCACCAGAGTGGGGATCTATGCTATCTGGTGGTAGACAATATCTAAGATATGCTTGGTGGGTTACAACTTTCCCAGGTGTAGCAATAATGATAACAATTCTTTCTCTTAACTTATTAGGAGATGGATTAAGAGATGCGTTAGACCCAAGATTGAAACAGTAGTTATATTAGGAGGAAGTGTCAATGAGTAAATTATTAGAGATAAAAGATTTAACTATACAATATGTTACAGAAGATGAGGTAGTATCTGCTGTAAACAATTTAGAGATCGAATTAGAAGAGGGAGAAACAATAGGACTAGTTGGAGAGACTGGAGCAGGAAAAACAACAACTGCTCTTGGAATAATGGGACTTGTTCCAAATCCTCCAGGAAAGATATTAAATGGAAAGATCACATTTGAGGGAGAGGATCTATTAGCTTTATCAGAAGAGAAGATGAGAAAGATAAGAGGAAATAAGATCTCAATGATATTCCAAGATCCAATGACTTCATTAAACCCTGTAATGACAGTAGGAGAGCAGATTGCAGAGGTTATTGAACTACATGAGCAATTAGGGAAAGAGGGATCTTTTGAAAAAGCAAAAGAGATGCTTGAACTAGTTGGAATTCCTGGTGCTAGAGCAAATGATTTTCCACACCAATTTTCTGGTGGAATGAAACAGAGAGTTGTAATAGCTATTGCCTTAGCTTGTAATCCAAAGCTTTTAATAGCAGATGAGCCAACAACAGCACTAGACGTTACTATACAAGCACAAGTTCTAGATTTAATGAATGAATTAAAAGAGAAGTTTAAAACAGCTATGATATTGATAACACATGACTTGGGAGTAGTTGCACAAGTGTGTGATAAGGTTGCAATAATGTATGCTGGTGAGATAGTAGAAGCAGGAAGTTTGATAGATGTTTTTGAAAATCCACAACATCCATATACTCATGGATTATTCGGATCAATTCCTAGTCTAGATGAAGAGTGTACAAGATTAAAACCAATTCAAGGATTGATGCCAGATCCTACAAATTTACCATCAGGATGTAAATTCCATCCTAGATGTCCTCATGCTACAGAACTTTGTTCTAAAGAGCAACCAGGAGTTACTGATTTAGGTAATAATCACAAAGCAAGATGCTTTATTTGTGAAGGAAAAGTAAAAGTAGTAGGGGAGGAGAATTAATAATGGAAAATAATAAAGTTTTATTAGAAGTAAAAAACTTAAAAAAATACTTTAATACTCCAAAAGGACTTTTACATGCAGTAGATGATATAAACTTTACTATTTGTGAAGGAAAAACTTTAGGAGTGGTAGGAGAGTCTGGTTGTGGAAAATCTACAACTGGAAGGGTTATCTTAAGGTTACTTGAGGCTACAGATGGAGAGATACTTTTTGAGGGAGAAAATATCAGAAACTACTCAAAAGATCAGATGAGAGAGATGAGAAAGAAAATGCAGATCATCTTCCAAGACCCATTTGCTTCTCTTAACCCAAGAATGACTGTAAGTGAGATAATTGCCGAGCCATTAATTATCCATAAAGTATGTAAAAGTAAAGAGGAATTAGAGAAAAGAGTAAAAGAGTTAATGGAGATAGTAGGTCTGAGTGAAAGACTTATGAATACATATCCACATGAGTTGGATGGAGGAAGAAGACAGAGAATAGGAATAGCAAGAGCGTTGGCATTGAAACCAAAGTTTATAGTTTGTGACGAGCCAGTATCAGCTCTAGACGTATCTATTCAAGCACAGGTACTAAACTTGATGAAAGATTTACAAGAGGAGTTTGGACTTACATATATGTTCATAACACATGACTTGTCAGTTGTAAAACACTTCTCTGATGATATAGCTGTAATGTATTTGGGACAATTAGTTGAAAAAGCACCATCTAAGATGCTTTTCAAAAATCCAATTCATCCATATACAAAGGCTCTTTTATCAGCTATACCAGTACCAAGTGTTAAGAAAAAAATGGAGAGAATAAAACTTCAAGGTGAGATTACATCTCCTATAAATCCTGAAAAAGGTTGTAGATTTGCAAAAAGATGTATCTATGCAAAAGATATATGTAGACAAGAGGATCCAAAGTTAAGAGAGGTTGGAAAGGGACATTTCTATGCTTGTCATCTAGCTGAAGAGCTTGGATTCATTGAAAAATAGAGTCTAATTAGGGTAGACATATGAATTTAAAAGTTGAAATATAGTGGAGAAAAGTTGTTGTAAAGGGGTTTGCAACAACTTTTTTTCTAAATTGTTATTAAATTATTTGAACAAAAAAGGTATAATATAGTAAATAACAAAAGAGGTGAGATTATGTTAAAATTTAATGCAAAAAAATATTCAACAACTCTAAAACTTATTTTACTAAAAGCTATAAAGGACATATACCCAAATGGAGATGTAATCATAGACAACTCTCTTAATAATGGAGTTTATGGTGAGATTGAAAATGTCCTATTGACAGAGGAAGGCATAGAGAAGATTTCCAATAGAATGAAAGAGATTATAGATAAAAACTATCCAATAGAATTGGTGGTTGGGAATAATGAGGAGTTAAAAGCTAAAAGTGAAACAATAGAGAGAGAAGATGTAAGAAAACTATTGGATAATAGTGGTTGGACAAGTATAATGGAATACTCTATTGATGGTTATCATGATTATGTATATGAAAAACCCTATAAATTTACTGGTGATATAGGAGTTTTTGAACTTACAAAATACAATGAAGGCTTTATAATAAAATATCCATTGACAGAGGATTTGGTACTTCCACCAAAAATAGACACTCCAAAGTTAGCAAAAATATTTTCAGAGTCAGGAAAATGGAATCAAATTTTAGGTGTAGATACTTTGGGAAGTTTGAATGAGAAGGTATTAAATAAAGAGATAGGAGAGTTAATACAGGTAAATGAAGCTCTACATCACAAGGATATAGCTAAGATAGCTGAACAGATCTCACAGAATAAGGAGATCAAACTTGTTACTATTGCTGGTCCATCATCATCAGGAAAGACAACATTTAGTATGAGACTTTGTATACACCTAAAGGCGAATGGAATGAAACCAGCATTGATATCTTTAGACAATTACTATATTGGTAGAGCTAATGTTCCTTTAGATGAGAATGGACAAAAAGATTTTGAAACAATGGACGCTTTAGATATAAAATTATTAAATGAGAATTTGAAGGATTTGATAGATGGAAAAGAAGTTGAAATTCCAAGATATAACTTTATAACTGGAGAGCGTGAAGATGTAGGAGATCTAAAGAAACTTGCAGATGAAAATGGAATAATTGTAATAGAGGGAATCCATGGTCTAAATGAGAGACTTACTCAAGTAATTCCAAGAGAGAACAAGTTTAAAATCTATATTAGTTGTCTAACACAACTTAATATTGATAAGCATAATAGAATCTCAACAAGTGATGTTAGAAAAATTAGAAGATTGGTAAGAGATAGCTTATCAAGAGAGGAGAAGGGAGAGGGAACTCTAGCTATGTGGGCTTCTGTAAGAAGGGGAGAAGAGAGACATATCTTCCCATTCCAAGAGGAGGCAGATGCTCTATTTAACAGTAATCTTGTGTATGAGTTAGGAGTTTTGAAGAACTACGCTTTGAGAGAGTTGATTAGAATAAAACCAAGTAGTCCATATTATGAGGAAGCTAAGAGATTGATGAGATTTTTATATTGTTTTGTGGATATAAAGATAGATTTAATTCCAGATGATTCAATTTTGAAAGAGTTCATAGGTGGAAGCTTATTCTATAAATATTAAAATGTGATAAAGGAAATAATTAAATGAAGTGTGTTGTTGTTAAAGAAAATGGAAATGTAGAAAAATTAAGAGTTACAGAGATGGAGATTCCCAAAAGAGATAGTGGAGAGTTATTAATAAAAGTTCACTATACAGCAGTTAATAGAACGGATATAATCAATAGAGAGGGTAAAGCTGGTAAATTAGTTAATCCTATTTTAGGAGTAGAGATTTCTGGAGAAGTGGTAGAAACAGATGAAAATAGCTCTTTCAAATTAGGTGATAGAGTTATGGGATTGGTAAACTCAGGAGCTTATGCTGAATACTGTACAATTCCAGAGGGGATGGCAATAAAATTACCTGAGACACTTACATATGAAGAGGGAGCAGCTATTCCAGAGG
Organism: Fusobacterium sp. SYSU M8D902; assembly: GCF_040199715.1. Lineage (NCBI taxonomy): Bacteria > Fusobacteriati > Fusobacteriota > Fusobacteriia > Fusobacteriales > Fusobacteriaceae > Fusobacterium > Fusobacterium sp. SYSU M8D902. The sequence goes on along the minus strand of NZ_JBEFNA010000005.1, from coordinate 53,906 downwards.
TATTTTTAACTGCTTATCAAACACTTTACTGGTTAGGTGGGTTGCAAGAGAATGAGACAGTTTTGATCCATGCAGGAGCTAGTGGAGTAGGAACAGCAGCTATACAATTAGCTAAAAAAATAGGAAAAGCTAAAGTGATTGTAACTGCAGGGTCTGAAGAGAAATTGGAATTTTGTAAAAAATTAGGTGCTGATGTAGCTATAAACTATAAAGAAAAAGAGTTTGATAAGATAGTTTTAGATGTGACTCAAGGAAAGGGAGTAGATCTAATTTTAGATTTTGTAGGGGCATCTTATTGGGAGAAAAATCTGAATAGTATAAAAGTTGATGGAAGAATGGTATTGATTGGGATTTTAGGAGGAACAGAAGTAGAAAAAATGAGTATCTTACAACTTTTGATGAAGAGAGTACAGATAACAGGAACTCTTTTAACTCCAAGAACAGTTGAGTATAAAACTTTATTATCTCAAGAATTTTCTCAAAAAGTACTTCCATTGATAGAAAAGAAAATTATAACTCCTATAATAGATAGGGTGTTCTCCATTGATGAGATAAAACTAGCCCATACCTATATGGAAGAGAATAAAAATATGGGAAAAATTGTAGTTAGAGTTATTGAAAATAGATTATAGATATGAGAATGAATTAACTGTCTGAAAAAGCTGAGTAAAATTTTAAAAATCACTCAGCTTTTTTATTATTAATTTTCATTTTGATAAACTTTTAAAGTTGTTAATAAATGTTTTTATTGTTATTAAAATTATATTTTTTAAAAAATGATATTAAATAAAAAAAGTAAACAAAATATATTGATTTTAATAAAAAAATATGATAGAATCAAAAAAAACAACTGGAGGTATAAAATGAAAAAGAAAATTATAGGTTTATCATTATTAGTAACAAGTAATCTAGCTTTAGCAACAAATAATGCAGTAAATAATGCAGCTATTCAAGAGCAAATAGATAAGTTGGATAATAAGACAACTGCAACAATCAAAAGAATAGATGGAATAGTTCAAGGGAATAAAGAAATAAATAGTAAACAAGATATGGCTATAAATCAAAATAAACAAGATATAGCAACAATGGATAAGACTTTAAATAATAAAATAGATCAAAATAAATTTGAACAAGATGTAAAAAATAAAGCTCAAGATGAAAAAATAAATAGTTTAAATCAAAATTTTTCAAAAAGTACTCAATATGATGGAACAATTTCAGGATTAGAGAAAAAGGTGGATAAATTAGATAAAAAAATGAATAAAGGATTATCATTAATGGCAGCAATGACAGCAGTTGATTTTCAACATGTAGAAGAAGGAGAAATGTCAATAGGAGCTGGAATTGGTCATTATGGAAATGCTCAGTCAGTAGCAGTAGGGGCAGCATATTCACCAACTCAAGATTTGAACTTAAATGTTAAATTATCAGTAACAGCTGGAGATATAAAATCATCTGCAGTAGGAGCAGGAGCGTCATATAAATTTAAATTAAGATAAAAATTAAAATGCACCAGATCTTTAAGAAGATAAGGTGCATTTTTACATCTATTTTATTTGCTCAATACCATTGATATAGTTGCAATCTTTTACTAAATTTCCTGCAGGATCATACTCTTTGTAACCACCATGTAGTTTTCCATGATCGGTGTAGTGGCACTCAAGATGAAGAGTTCCATTTGAGTAATACTCTTTATATATTCCAAACATAGCTCCATTTTTTAAGTTTACACTAACTTTGATTTGTCCATTAGGATAGTATTTAATATTTTTACTTGTAGTAGAAGTAGTTTCATAGAAAGAGCTTCTTTTTAATTTCCCATTAGGGTAGTACTCCTCACAAAGTCCTTTAGCCTCTCCATCAACTAGATTACGGACAGAACTTAATTTTCCATCACTATAAAATGTTTCGTAAACTCCGTCAATATTACCATTTTTGTAAAACTTTCTAGTTTCAATTTGACCATTCATATAGTAAGATTTGTATTCACCATGTCTAACTCCATCAACATAGTTTTTTTCCTCTTGAATAGCACCATTGTCATAAGTTTTAACCCATAGCCCCTCTTTTTTACCGGCCTTGTTGTATTGATTAGTCATATTAACTCCTCCTCTGCCAATGATATTGAATAATAATATTTTAAGTTAATACAAGTATACTCCATAAAAGAGAATAAATAAAGAGTAAAATATATAAATTTAATTATTTTTTATAGAATCAACAGCAAGCTTTAATTTTTGAAGACCTAGCTCCACTTTTTCTTTAGGACATCCTACATTAAATCTCAAATAATTTTTTCCCTCTTCTCCATATGTATTACCAGGCATAATAGCTACTTTTCCAATATCGATAAGAGCTTTTTGTAAAGTTTCACTAGATATATTTAGTTGTGAAAAATTAATCCAAGCAAAATAACATCCATCAGGAAATTCACAAGTTAATTGAGGGATATTTTTTTCTAAAAATTCTTTGACAAAAAGAATATTATCTTTTGTATATTTTAAAAGTTCATCAACCCAGTAACTACATTGATTATAAGCTGTAATTGTGGAGATTACTCCTAAAATATTTGGAGAAGACAAGGCTTCTCTGTTTTTTAAAATGAATAAGTAATCATCTCTATCTTTTGAATTTGGAACTAACATATATGAACCACCTAAAGATGGTGTATTAAATGTTTTAGAGGCCGCTGTACAGATAGCTATACTCTCTTTGTAATTGTCTGCTACTTTAAGAATAGGTGTATGTACCCCTCTATAAACTATATCCATATGGATCTCATCAGAGATAATATAAACATTGTATTTTTTACATATAGAGATAATTTTTTTTAACTCCTCTTCACTCCAAACTTTCCCTACAGGATTGTGTGGACTACATAATAGAAATATCTTAGAGATTTTACATTTTTCTTCAAAATCTTCAAAATTTATCTCATATCTACCATTTTTTTCAATGAGAGGAGAAGAGATAAGTTTTCTCTCATTATCAATTATAGCCTTGAAAAAACCATCATAGGCGGGAGTATTAATCAACACTCCCTCCCCTTTTTTAGATTTCATCTCAATGAGCTTGGAAACAGAATAGATCACACTAGGAGCATAGAGTATCCAATCTGTATTTATCTGGAAATTAAATCTTGAATTATACCAAAATTCAATTGAATTTTTAAAATCACTATGATTCCATCTGCTATACCCAAAAACCCCATGATTAACCCTATTTATAAGTGCTTTTTTTATTTCAATTGGAGATTCAAAATCCATATCAGAAATTGTAAAAGGTAGTAAATCTGCCTTTCCAAATCTGTCTTCTATATAATCCCACTGAGTACAGTAGGTTCCTTTTCTATCAATGACAGTATTAAAATTCATAATTAATCACCACTATTTTATAAGTTTATCTAATTTATTTTTAACAACGTGTACTTGAGGACCAATGATAACTTGTAAGTTATTAGCATCTAATTTGACAACAGCAATAGCTCCAGTCGCTTTTATCTCTTCTTCATTGATAATATTTGTATCGTTAACAACTAATCTAAGTCTAGTAATGCAGTTATCTAAAGATACAATATTATTTTTTCCACCTAGAGCAACTAAAAGTTTTTCAGCGTCAAATCCTCCTAATTTAACATTAGATTCATCAGTTATTACTTCTCTACCTGGAGTTTTTATGTTAAATTTGATAATTGCATATTTGAAAACAAAATAGTAAATAGCAAACCAAATTATTCCCACTGGAATAACAAGATACCATTTTGTTCTAAATCCTTGGAATATACCAAAAACAATAAAATCTATTAGGTTACCATCGGTGTTTCCGATAGCAACTTTTAAAATGCTCATAGTCATAAATCCAAGTCCTACCATAATACAATGGAAAACATAAAGTATTGGTGAAAGGAAAAGGAATATAAACTCTAATGGTTCAGTTATACCACCAATAACACAAGCAACTAATCCAGAAGCAAGTAGTCCTTTAATTTTCTTTCTATTTTCAGGAAGAGCAGTTTGATATATAGCAAGAGCTACAGCTGGTAGTCCAAACATATATGAAGGCATTTTTCCTTGAGAAAGAAACTTAGTTACATTAGGATCTAATATTCCTTCAGCAAACTCTTTATAGAAGATATTTAAAGCTCCATATACAGGTTGTCCATTGATGATAGCCTCTCCACCAGCAGAGGTAAATCTAATCATAGAAACTAAAATGTGGTGTAATCCAAAAGGTCTAAGTAAACCCTCTCCAGCACCAAATAAGAATGGACCAAATACACCAGCCTTACTGATTAATTCTCCAATTTTAATGATGATACCATTAAAAAATGGCCAAATTAAAGGAATAACAAGCCCAATTATTCCAACTATAACAGCAGTAGCAATAGGCACAAATCTAGCTCCACCAAAGAAAGCTAAAGCATCTGGAAGTTTTATTTCACAAAACTTATCATGTATCTTATAGACAATGATACCTATGATAACTCCACCTAATACTCCTATATCTATACTTTGAATACCAAAAACCATAGCTTGTCCAGCAGCTTTCATATTTTCAGGAGTAGCTAATGTACCTGTAACCTTCAAGAAGAAGTTAGCAGTCATACTAGACATTACAAAACCTACATATCCAGAAAAGGCAGCTATTCCTTTATCCTGTCTAGCAAGACCAAGAGGAATTGCCATAGCAAACATTATAGGTAAATTTGAAAAAGCAAAAGCTCCAATAGTAGACATAAATTCAAAAAATAATTTTATAACAGGGACCTTTAAAAAAGGAAATATTTCAGCAGTTACTGAACTAGCAAAAGAGCTTCCTATCCCCAACATAATACCACAAGCAGCAAGTAAAGATACTGGTAACATAAATGTTTTACCTAATCCTTGAAAAAATTCCCAAAATCCAATTTTTTTACTCATATTTCAGAACCTCCTATGTTATATCAATACATTAATTATATATTTCAGATAGAAGTTTGTTAATATCAATTAAATTTCAAAATTTTTTGAAAAAAATTTTAAACCTATTCTCTATCATCATAAATTTTATTTTTGTAGATAGTTAAAAGCTCCAAAATAAGTTTTTCTTCCTTAAGCTCATTACAATTCTCTCTAATTAAATTTAATAATTTAGTTAAAGATATTCTATTATTACTATCCCTTTCTATATAGTTTTCACATACTTCAGTAAGATATATAATTTCATCTTCTCGAAATGGTTCGTCTAATAGAGAGTTACAACTTAAAACAGCAGTTTTAACTCTTTCATAGATGATTTTATTGAAATTACTTGTTTTTTCTTTTTTTAAAAGGAAAAAGTTATTTTTTATTCTGTAGACAGCTGGAAGTAGATATTTTAAGATTTCTTCTCTAAAGTTATTAGAATTATAAAAATCAAAATTTAAACTTACTGATATATTTTTAGAAAACTCTTCAATAAAATTTTGAACCAGAAGAAGATTTTCTGAAAAATTATGTGAGTAGTAACCACTAATGAAGTATTCAGTAAGGTGTAAAAACTCGAATTCTAAATTTTCAGGAATTATTTCAGATAGACTATTTTTTATTAAATTGTAGTCACTTAGATTTCTTAAAAATTTACTATTATTTTTTTTTAGTATGATCTTATTTTTTCTTATTCTCTCAAGAGTAGGAATTAGATAGATACACATAAGATCCTTAAAATTATTATCAAAACTTACATTGAGCTTTTTTTCTATCTTTAAGATTATGTCATAAAGAGTAGAAATATTGAAGTTTGTAAGATAATTTTTAATAATAGAACTCTCAATTTTTTCAGTGATATATAGTTTTTGAATAAAAAATAATCTATTATTTTTTATTTCAATGTATTCTAATAGTTTTAAAAGCTTTAGATGTCTTAATTTTTTTTCTTTTCCCTTAATAGTGATGCTATTATTTTCTCTAACGAACTCTAATTCAAAATTTTTTAACTCAAGATTTAAGGCGAGGATATCTTTTTTTATAGTTGGTCGGCTAACTTTTAGATATTTTTCAATATCAGTAATTTTTGTATTTTCAGAAAAAAGATAGTTTATTAAAATATAGTTTTCTCTCTCTTCCTTAGAAAAAATATATTCATCTATTGTTATCTTTTCAATAAAAGAGTTTAAAGTAATTTGAGAACCCTGCCAACTTAAAACTCCTTTTTTTAAAATTATTCTATTCAGTGAAAATCTATTGAGATAGAAGTTTAGATTATCAATACTATAACGAATATTTCTTTCGCTTACTTTATATTTTTCTGAAAAATATGAAAGTGGGAGCTCTCTATTCAAAAGTTCATCAAGTATATTAAATTCTTTTCTATTTAAACTCATAAAATTCCTCCTTTAATATAGATTATACTATTTTTGTCAAAACTTGACAAAGAAAATTACTTGTGATAAAATCAGCAAAAAAAGAGAGGGGTATCAGATGTTTGGAGAGAAAGTTTTAGTATTAGATGGGGCTATGGGAACAGTTTTAAAAAATAAAAATATTGATAAAAAATTTTTTAATAGTACTACCTCATTTGAGGTTTTGAATATAACAGCTGAAGATGAGGTCAAAGATGTACACAGGGAGTATATAGAGGCAGGAGCAGATATTATAGAGACTAATACATTCAATTGTAATAGATTTTCACTGAAAGGAACAGAGTTTGAAGATAGTATCTATAAAATATGTAAAAAGGGGGCAGAGATTGCTAAAGAGGTAGCTAAAAACTATGGGAATAGAGTATTAGTAGCAGGTTCTATCGGTCCAACAGTTGTGAGTCTTACTCAAAATTCAACTGTGGAAGATGATTTGAGAAAAAGTTATAGAGAGCAGATAGGTGGATTGATAGATGGGAGGGTAGATCTATTATTGATAGAGACTGTATATGATTATAGAAATTTGAAACTTGCCCTTGAAGTATCTGAAGAGTTATTTAAAAATAAGAGATTAAATATACCAATAATAATATCATTTACTTGTAGTGAAAAAGGTGAAATTTATAGTGGAGAGAGTATACAGAACATAATAAAAGAGATAGATAATGAAAGTATAGTAGGATATGGACTTAATTGTGTAGGTATGACACAATTTATTGAAAAACTTTCAGATATAACTTCTAAAAAAATTATATTCTATCCAAATGATATTATATTAAAAGAACTTGATAACAACTTAGAGAACTATATATATAATTTATTGAAAAAAAACTATATTCACATTATAGGTGGTTGTTGTGGGACAGATTCCAAGTATATTGAAAAAATAAAAAAAATAGTAAAAACTTTCAATTGTAACAAAATTGTCAAATAAAAATGTTAATATAACGTATACTAAATCTTTCCCCAAGATATTTATAGAATAAAAGGACTTGCATTTGCAAGTCTTTTTATTTTTTTGTAACATATATATAATATATGAAGAAAAATAAAAAAACAATTGTAATATTGACTTTAGTGAAATAAAATGATAATATTTAAGCCATAAGATCAATTAATGAAAATAAAAACTCAAATCAGAACACAAACGTGACGAATATTACAAAAGGAGAGATTTTACATGAAAAAACTAATGGCACTATTTTCTTTAATAGCTGTTTGTTCAGCTTGTTCAAACGTTCAAGAGGTTGAAAAAAAAGAGGGAATTTCACAAGAAAAATATTCAAACATATTGAATATTCATGGAAATCCAAAAGAGTATACTTATTTTAAACCTATTAAAACCACGGATAAAGAGGGAACAAACTATATAAATAGTTTTATTGATTTGGGAGCTTGGCATGGTTACTATCAACCAGAAATAACAAATGCAGATCTATATGGAGGATTTGCAGGTCCTTTTTATATTGCTGAAGAGTATGCAGCAAACCTATCTAATTCTTTTAGTAAACTTATCGTAAAAAATTCTTTAACTAACGAAAAATATGATATTTCAAAAAGCAAGGCACAATTTAATTATTATCCAGGAAGATTGGAACAGATATATGTATTGGAAGATTTTACTATTAAACTTCAACTTATTTTTGCAACAAATAGAAGTAGTCTTATAAAGACAGAGATTGTTAATACTTCAGACAAGGATTTGAATTTAGATATTTCTTGGAATGGAAAGATGTATAATGAGTTTCAAGCTTGGAAAAAGGATAGTTACAGATCAACAAAATTGGAAAACACTCTTATTCCTACAGAAAAAGGAGTAAAGGTGGATTTTAAAGAGAAAAGATTGGTGTGGGATTATCTAATGGGAGAAGAGGCTGAATTTAAGATAACTCACCAAGAGGGAGTAAAAACAGAGGTCACTAAAAATCAATATGAATCAAAAAGAGATAATATTGAGATCTTAAAAGGAAAGAATTATGTAGATTATTCAGTAGAAAGTTTTACATTTAACTCTTTAGAGGCTAAAAAAGAGGCTAAAATAGTAGCTGAGATACTTTTAAATCCAGAGAGTTATTTTCAAGCTAATAAGGAGAGATGGGATAAATATTTAAATAGTTCAATAGGAGAGTATGGAGATAAATACGGAAAGATAGCTGTAAAATCTATTGAAACACTTACAACTAACTGGAGAAGTTCAGCAGGTGCTATAAAGCATGATGGAATAACACCATCTGTAAGTTACAAATGGTTTAATGGATTTTGGGCATGGGATTCTTGGAAACAAGCAGTAGCTACAGCAAATTTTGATGGGGAGTTAGCAAAGAGTAATATAAGAGCATTATTTGATTATCAGATTGAAAAAGATGACAAAGTTAGACCTCAAGATGAAGGAACAATAATAGATGCTGTGTTCTATAATAAAGATAAGGATAGAGGTGGAGATGGAGGTAACTGGAATGAAAGAAACTCTAAACCAGCTCTTGCTACTTGGGCAGTTTGGGAGACTTATAAGGCAACTGGAGATATTGAGTTTTTAAAAGAGATGTATCCAAAATTAATAAAATATCATAAATGGTGGTATACAAATAGAGATCACGATAAAAATGGTATAGCTGAGTATGGAGGAATGGTACACAGAGATAATAACTCACCAGAGGAGATAATCTTGGCTGCTGCTTGGGAAAGTGGAATGGATAATGCAGTGAGATTTGATGTTGAAGGTTATGGAAAAGATGATATAGGAATAAAAGTTTTTGAAAATAGAGATGTAGATAATAGATTATTAGGTTACTCTATCAATCAGGAATCAGTGGATTTAAACTCATTCCTATATGCTGAAAAAATTTATTTATCTAATATTGCAAAAATTTTAGGAAACGAAGAGGAGAGCAAAGAGTTTGAGAGATCAGCTGAATATGTAAAGGAATATATCAATGAGAAGATGTATGATGTGCAGACTGGATACTACTATGATTTACAATTTGATGAAAAGGGAGAGAGAAAACTTTTAGTTAATAGAGGAAAAGGAACAGAGGGTTATATTCCGTTATGGGCAAATGTAGCAGATAAGGAAAAAGCTAAAAAAGTGGTAGAAAATGTTTTAGATGAAAATGTAATGAATACATATCTACCTTTCCCTACAGCTGCAAAAGATAATCCTAAATATAATCCAACTAAATACTGGAGAGGGCCAGTGTGGCTGGATCAAGCATATTTTGGAATAGTAGGATTAAATAATTACGAATATTCAGAAGAGGCTAAAGAGCTAACTGTAAAATTATTTGAAAATTCAGAGGGCTTGATGTCAGATGGAGCTATAAGAGAGAACTACAATCCAGAAACAGGAGAGGGGTTACACTGCTCAAACTTCAGTTGGTCAGCTTCAGTATACTATCTATTGTATAAAGAGTTTTTTAATAAAAAGTAAAACTATATAAAACAAAACTTTTGGGGGGTACAGTATGAAAAAGATTACAAAATTATTACCGTTTTTTCTGATGAGTTGTATTTTGGTAGCTAATGAATTAGATGGATCTAACCATGCTACTGGAAATAGGACAAATAAGACAGCAGTAGCATCTCTTGATAATCCATTTTGGACAGGGAATCCAGAGACTTTTGCTGATAAAAGAGAGAGAATGCATAGTACAATGATGAGCTTTGACACTGTAAAAGAAGCTTTGGAGAATCCAAATTATGTTGATTTTAAAAACTCTAAAAATTTTATGAGCTTGAATGGAGAGTGGAAATTTAATATAGTTTCTCATCCAGATCAGGATATTAAAGATTTTTATAAAGAGGGGTTTGATGATTCTAAATGGAAGAAGATACCAGTGCCTTCAAGTTGGCAACTTCATGGATATGATCAGCCAAGATACAATGATACAGCTTATCCTTGGGAGTATCAAAAGACAGCTATAAATCATCCAGATACTCCAAAAGATTACAACCCTATTGGTTACTATAAAAGAGATATGGAGTTACCTAAAAATTGGGATGGAAGAGAGGTATTTATATCTTTTCAAGGGGTAGAGTCAGCTTACTATGTATATGTAAATGGACAGTATGCAGGATATAGTGAAGATAGTTTTGTAGGACATGATTTCAATATAACACAATATTTAAAAGCTGGAAAGAATGAGATAGCAGTAAAGGTATATAGATGGAGTGATGGAAGTTGGTTAGAGTCACAAGATATGATAAAATTAAGTGGTATATTTAGAGATGTATTTGTATACTCTACACCAAAAGTACATATGAGAGATTATACTGTTGTAACAGAGCTAGATAGTGAGTATGAGGATTCATTATTAAATATAGATGTAGATTTGACTAAATATGGGGAGATAGGAGATAAATTTGTAGTAAATGCACTACTATTTGATGAGAATAAAGAGGTCTTAGTTGATGAAAATTTAGAAGTAAATCTTAAAGATCTAAAAGATAAGAGAGTGAGCTTCTCTAAGAGTGTAAAAAATCCTAAGAAGTGGTCTGCAGAATCTCCAAACCTATACACATTGGTTTTAGCATTGAAAAATAGTGATGGAGATACAGTAGAGACAATAAGTAACAAGATAGGATTTAGAAAGATAGAGGTAAAGGACGGAAGAATACTATTGAATGGTAAGAAGCTTGTTCTTAAAGGAGTTAATAGACATGAATTTGATACTGTTAATGCTAGAACTCTATCAACTGAAGTAATGAAAAAAGACTTAGAGCTTATGAAACAAAACAACATAAACACTGTAAGATCTTCTCACTATCCAAATGATCCTAGATGGTATGATCTATGTAATGAGTATGGTATGTTGGTTTTAGATGAGGCCAACTTAGAAACACATGGTAGATTAGATGAGATACCACAGAGTAGACCAGAATGGACAAAGGCTGTATTGGATAGACAAGCAGGAATGTATGAGAGATCTAAAAATGAAGTTTCTATCTTTGCTTGGTCATTGGGAAATGAGTCTGATGGTGGAGAAAACTTTGTAAAAGCTGCAAAATGGTTAAAAGAGAAGGATCCGACAAGATTAACTCATTATGAGCCATACAGAAGTATTACAGATATCTATAGTAGGATGTATAGAACTATAGATGAGGCAAGAGCCTATGCTACAGATCCAAGAAATAAGGTACCATATATAGAGTGTGAATATGCTCATGGAATGGGAAATAGTATTGGAAATTTACAAGATTATTGGGATCTATTTGATAAGTATGATATATTCCATGGTGGATATATTTGGGACTGGGTAGATCAAGGACTATTGACTAAAGATGAGAAGAGTGGAAAGATGTTCTATGCTTATGGTGGAGATTGGGGAGATGAAGAGTTCACTGATAAAAACTTCTGTGCTAATGGACTTATCTCAACAGATAGAACTATACAACCAGAGTTATTAGAAGTAAAGAAAGTTTATCAGAATATTAAAATTGCTGATAAGGATATAAAATCTGGAGAGTTTTCAATCACAAATAAGTTCATGTTTACAAACTTGAATGAGTACGATCTAGTATGGGAATTGAGAGAGGATGATAAGGTAATTGAAAGTGGAAGTTTTACAACAGAGTTAGAGCCAGGAAAAAGTAAGTTTATAAAATTACCATTTGATAAGGTAGACAGTAAAAAGGATGTGGAGTACTGGGCAAATATCTCTTTTAGATTGAAATCTGATACTATCTGGGGTAAAAAAGGTCATATAGTGGCTAAGGAGCAGTTTAAACTTCCAACTGAAGGAGAGAAGAGCGTCTTAACTTTAGAGGGAATGGATAGATTAAACCATGAGGAAAAATCTGATAGATTAGAGATAAAAGGTAAGGACTTTAAAGTTGTTTTCAATAAAAATAAAGGAAGCTTAGATTCTTTTGAATTTTCAGGAAAAAAGTTATTGAAGAAACCATTGATACCTAACTATTGGAGAGCACCTAATGACAATGATAGAGGAAATGGAGCAGAGGAGAGATTAGCTACTTGGAAATATGCAGGTAAAGAGGCTAAGGTTGTTGATTATAAAGTGGTATCAGCTGATTCTAAAGCTATCAGAGTAAACTTTAGATTGGAGATACTAACAACTATCCCTTCAACATTGGATCTAGAATATATAGTCTTTGGTAATGGAGAGGTAAAAGTTACAAATACTCTATATACTTCAAAAGAGTTACCAGAGATACCTGAATTTGGAATGATGATGGAACTTCCTAAAAAATATGATAAGGTAACTTGGTATGGAAGAGGACCAGAGGAGAACTATGTGGATAGAAAAACTGGTTATGATGTTGGAGTTTATTCAGCTAATGTAGATGAGTTCTTTATTCCATATATAAATCCTTCAGAGACAGGAAATAGAGTAGACAATAGATGGGTAACACTTACAATAGATGGGGATACAGGATTATTTGTAAGTGGAGTGGATAATACTATAGAATTCAATGCTTTATACTATACACCAGAGGAGTTATCAGCTGGAAAGAGACATCCTGTAGATCTAGAAAAAAATGAAAATATAGTATTTAGAGTAAATGGTAAACAACAAGGAGTAGGTGGAGATGATAGCTGGGGAGCTACACCACATGATCAGTATCAGATAAAATCTGGGGAAGCTCACACATATTCATTCAAAATGAAGGGAATTAATAAAAAAGATTCACCTATGGCTTTGAGTAAGTTAAACTTGGAGAATAATTTGATTAAGGGTATAAAGATAGATGGAAAAGAGTTGACTAACTTTGATAAAAATATATCTGAATATCAAGTTAGCTCTCTTGTTGGAACACAAAGAGATGTACCTGTAGTTGAAGTAGAACTAGGAGATAATCCAGATGCTTATGTAAGTATAAAACAAGCTGAAACTTTAGACGGAGAGGCTAAAATAGTGGTATCTCATAGAGATGTAGAGCTAAATAGAATCTTGAGTAGAGAGTATAGAATAAAATTTGATGTTCATAAGACTGTATATGCATCAGATCTACCATTTAAGAAAGCTACATCTGGAATGTATAAAGTGGAAAGAGATATAACTGTATCTGGAAGTATTCCACATCTAAGATTGGAAAGCGGAGAAAAAGTTCGTTTTAAAAAAGCTATATCTGTAAATTCAAATTCAGAAGTTGTAATTGATTTGAGAGGAAGAGGATTTAAGACATTCAAGACATATGTAGGAATGGACAGAGAAGTAATAGGATATCGAACTGTAGGAATATTTAGAATATTATTAGATGGAAGAGAAGTATTTAATAGTGGGGAGATGAAAAGCTCTGCAAGAGCAAAAGAGGTTGAGGTAGATGTTAGTAAAGCTAAAACACTAACATTGATTATGGAGTCAGCTGATGGTAATATAGATTATGATCATGGAACTTGGGGAGATGCTAAATTCATAAAAGATCTATAAGAGTTAAATAGAGAAAAAGATCAGTTTCTAGTAAAGTAGAGGCTGGTCTTTTTTTTCTAACTATGAAGAAAATATGAAATAGAAGAGATAAAAAAAATAAAAAAAAATAAATATCAATCATACTAGTATCAAATTGCTGATATATACTTTGAACTGTGATAAGGACAACAAAAGTGCTAATCTTTGTAATTATCTCACTCATTGGGATGATAATCTATATTCTCCCGAATAAATATATGATTATCATCTAAGTAAATAACTGTATATCAGTTAATATAAATAGATACTAGGGGGTATTTTTATGAAAAAATCAATACTATTATTAGGAGCATTTTTAGCTACAGTTGCTATAGCTCAAGCTAAAGAGATCATACCAGTTCCAGTAGTTGTAGAAGAGGAACCAGTAGAGATCGTAGAAAATGATGTTATCTTAGTTCAAGAACAACCAGAAGTATTCAAACCAAATGGATCTTTAGATCTACAATATAGATACTATGGAGAGACTGAAGGAAAAGATAGAGCTAACACTTGGAATCCAAATAACGATTACTCAAGAACGCAAATAAAAGGGAACATAAACATGACAAAAAATCAGAGTTTAGAGTTCAGAGTTAGAGATTATAACTCTCTAAATGAGCATCCAATGATGGCTGGAAGCAATAATAATGGAACTGAATCAAGATTTAGATATTTCTATGATCATGGGAAGCTAGGAGACTCAAAAGTTGATTTAAGATCAAGAGTTCAATACAAAAATAACACTGTTGATAAAAAACAAAATGTAGAGTATCAAGCAAGATTTAACTTTGCAGATTATATGTTCAACAATGATTTTGTAAAAACTGATTATTTTGAAATCGCTCCAACATATGGTTATACATGGGGAAGTAACAATAGTTCAAACTATGAAAACAAATTAGGATTAAACCTATATTCATATTTTACACTACCTTTAAACTTCTCAACAGAGTTTAATTTATATGCAACTGAACACTTCTATGGAAGAGATCAATTATTCAATGATGGAATGAATGCAAAAGATAAAAACTTAACTTTAGATATGGAATTCTATATCTATAATACAACAAACTTATATAAAAATGGTGGATTTGCTGTAGATTTAGGATTTGAAGGTGGATATGATCCATATACTTGGTCACAAGAGAAACAATTTGGAACTCCTAAAAATAATACAGTATTAGGAACTGACAAAGATAAATATAGTTTATATGCATTACCATATGTTCAAGCGAACTATGCTGTAACAGATAATATGAGCGTTTATGCAGCAGCAGGAGCTGAATACAGAAACTGGACAATAGATAGTAATAAATCTGCATCTACATGGAGATGGCAGCCAACAGTATGGGCAGGATTTAAAACTACTTTCTAATTAATGAATATATCATATAACGTAGACTGTTGATTTTTCAACAGTCTATTTTCATATAGACAAGAAAAATTTAGAAAAGCAGAGTAACTTTGTTACTTTGTTTTTTGTATAGTTATAAGCAGTGAAAAGTTATAAAAATAAAACAAATTTTGTTCACAAGTTGTTCATAAAATTAATTTATACTAGATTATAAAACTAAAATAAGAGGTGTTGAAAGAAAAATGAACAGAATATTGATAATAGATGACGAGGAGCAAATAAGAAATATATTGAGAATATATCTTGTAAAAGAGGGGTATGAGGTAACGGAAGCTGAAGATGGAGAGGAGGGATTGAAGATATTTTATGAAAAACCCTTTGATTTGATACTACTAGATGTAATGTTACCTAAAAAAGATGGATGGAGCATTTTGAGAGAGATAAAAAAATATACTAAAACACCAGTGATAATGCTCACTGCAAGAGATGAGATTGAAGATGAGATCTTTGGATTTGAGATAGGGGCAGATGACTATATTACAAAACCATTCAATAATAAAGTTTTACTTGCAAGAATAAAGGCATTACTAAAGAAAACCAATATGTTGATAGAGAGTTCTATAGAGATAGGGGAGTTAATAATAAATGACAGTTCACACTATGTGGCTAATCTGACTGGAGAGATAGATTTAGCACCTAAGGAGTATGAACTATTGATGTACTTGATAAAAAATAATAGGATTGCATTGAGTAGAGAGAAACTTCTGAATGAGGTGTGGGGTTATGATTTTTATGGAGATGATAGAACTATAGATGCACATATAAAGAATTTAAGAAAAAAGATTGGAAAAAAAGCTATAAAAACAGTGAGAGGGATTGGTTATAAACTGGATCTGTAAGGGAGGGATATGAGAAAAGTATTTTATAAGATATTTATCTATGTTTGTTTAATAACCTATCTTCCATTGATGTTGATGTATGTATTCAATCATCTCTATGCAGATAGGTATATAATAGAGCAGGATAAGAAAAATTTGATAGAGATAGCTGAATCATTGGATTTAGATAAGTTAAGAAGAGGGAGAAAAGAGGAGAAAACTCTTAATAATATAAATGTAAAGGTATATTTGAGAAATATTGAGTTAAATAGAGATGATAAGGATACCAATTTTATTAAATATGTAAATAGAAACAGTTTGAAAATTGATTTGAAAAATATGATACCTAATGAGTACAGAGTGAAATTAGTAAAACTATCATCATTGACGAATCATCTTTTTTTAGTGAAAAAAATTTCAGAGAATGAGATTGTTGTATTGATAGGCGAAGTTATAGAGTCCAAAGTTGTATTGAAGAAGATGATAGGAGTATACAAAAGGTATACTCTATTTATAATTCCAATGATTTTAATTATAACCTACATAGTATCTAGGAGGATATCGAAGCCAATAGAGATATTGGAGAAGGTCTCATATAGAATTTCCAATCTTGATTTTACAGAGACAGTAAAGATTAAATCTAAAAATGAGTTGGAAAGTCTAGGAAACAGTATAAATAGAATGGCATTGAAATTGAAGGAAAATATTGAGGAGTTAAACTCTTTGAATGAAAAATTAAAATCTGAATTACTAGAGAAAGAGAGATTGTTGGAGACGGAGAAGATGTTTATGAGGACTATTGGACACGAATTAAAAACACCAGTAGCTATTATAAATGGGTATATGGAAGCGTTGCAAGATGGAATGATAGAGGAAAAAGATGTGAAAAAGACATATGATATTGTTTATGAAGAGGGAATGGCTATAAACAAGATTGTAAAGGATATAAATAACTATCTGAAATTGGAGTTTAAAAACTTAAATATAATATATGAAGATGTGGAGTTGGAGAGCTTAATTAGAAAGAGTTTAAAAAAATATCAATTGGATATAGAGAGCAAGAACATAGAGTTGTCACAAAGCTACAGGAAGAGAGTTTTGAAAACTGACAAAAAACTTTTTAATATTGTTTTAAATAATCTACTAACTAATGCTATAACCTATGTTGATGAGAATAGAAGAATAGGGATAGAGCTCACAGAGGAAAAACTGGTGATTAGGAACTCTTCTAAGGAGATCTCACAGGAGGAGATTGAGAAGATATTTGATCTATTTTATAAGATGGACAAATCAAGAAATAGGAAATATGGAGGAACAGGGCTAGGATTATCTATTGTAAAGAATATTTTGGAAAATTTAAACTTAAAATACTCATTTATTTATGATAAAATTAAGAAAGAGGTTGAATTTATCATAAAATTTTAATAAAATCTATTGACTCTCAAGTCACTTTATAGTTTATAATAAATTAGTTGTAGACATTGAAATGGAGATGAGAGAGGTGGGGAAAAAAGAGCTGATAATATCTTCGACTAAAAAGATGATATTGGAAAAGGGATATAGAAATACATCAGTAGAAGACATAACAAACTGTGCTGGAATTTCCAAAGGGAGTTTTTATACATATTTTAAAAGTAAAAATCTAGTGATAGATCATATATTAGAGGAGACTATAAATAAGCTAAAGATTGAGACTGCTATTGATAGAAGGGTTAGTCTGGTAAATAATGTGAAGAAATTGGTAAGAAATAGGATCATTTTAGAGGATGAGAATTTGAAGGATAATCTGGTGATGATCAATCTATTTAGAAACATTGCTCTGCTAGATGAGAGGACTTTAGCACTATTAAAGGAGATAGAGGGCTTGATAGTGGGTAAAATGAGGTGTATAATCAAAGCTTACTCCAAGGAGATCAAGATAGATGATGGAGAAGTGGATTTTTACTCAAAAATGCTTAGCAGTATAATAACTAACTACAAAACATTTACTCTTTTTATCTCTGAGAGAGATGGAAATTTTATTAAGAATATTGAGGAGATAAAAGATAAATACAACTCAAAGGAGTTTGAAAAAAATATTGAGATAATCTCAGAGAGTATTTTAAAAATTTTAACATATTAGGAGGTAGATTTATGAAGAAAACTGTAGGATTACTTTTGTTGTTAAGTAGTTCAGTTTTTGCAAGAGAGCTTACTCTAGATCAAGCTATTCAGATGGCATTAGATAATAGTAAAGAGATGAAGATATCAGAAAAGGGTGTAGAGTCAGCTAAATTAAATGTAGGTATAGCTTTTAAAAATGCTTTACCAAGTGTGGTATACACAGGATCATATACAAGAAGTGAGTATGATAGAAGAATAACTAAGGAGCAGAGACCTAGCAGAAGGTTGACAACTCAAGCAAATCCAGAGACAGTAGATGCTAGAGGTGGATATTCACAAAAAATAACTATATCTCAACCACTATTCCAAGGGGGAGCAATATTAGGTGGAATCCAGTATGCTAAAGCATATAAGGGAATTGCAGATCTTAACTATCTAGGAGATAAGAGAGATGTGAGACTTGATACTATTAGAATATACTCAGATATAGTGAAAAATGAGAAGGATTTAGAGGCTCTATTATCATCAAAAGATGAGTTACAAGCTACATATAACAAGCAAAAAGCTCAGTTGGATCTAAGATTGATAACTAAGGCTGATCTATTAAAAACTGAGTACTCTCTATTAGAAGTGGATTCAGAGATAATTGGAGCACAAAATAGAGTAGCTGTTCAAAAGGAGAATCTAAAATTGAGATTGGGTATACCAAAGGGAGAGGAACTTTCAGTTGTAGAGTTTGATGTACCTATGTACCTAAGTAGAAATATTGATTTTCAAAGTGATATGGAACAAGCTAAGACTAAGAGTATAAATGCTTTAATAGCTAATAATTTTGTAAATGTAGCAGAGGCTTCTAAAAAAGTAGCTAGAGCTGATATGTTACCACGTGTGAGTGCATTTGCTAGTTATGGTGTGGAATCAGATAGAAGAAAATATAATACAACTATGGATGATGCTGAATGGAGAGGTGGAGTTCAAGTAACTTGGAATGTATTTGAATTTGGAAAAAACTATGACAACTATAGAGTGGCAAAGCTTAATCAAGAGCAAGAGGAGTTAAAAGAGAAGATTTCACAAGATAATATAGATGTAAATGTAACTGAAGCTTATCTTGAGCTAATAAGAATGGAAAAAAATAGAGATTCTAAATCAAGAGCTTTAGAGGCAGCTTTAGAAAACTATAGAATGGATAAGGAAAAATATCTTGCTGGATTAATTTCAACAATTGACTTTTTGGATTCAGAGACTCAATTGAGAGAGGCAAAAGTTGGATACAATCAGGTAGTAATTGATTATCTATATGCATTTGAAAGATATAGATCAATGTTGATTTAATAAAATAGATAAATTTAGGAGGAAAAGATAATGAAAAAAGCTAAATATTTAGTATTTATATTAATGCTAATGCTAGTAGGTTGTGGAAAGAAAAAAGAGGAAAAAGTAATAGAAAAACCTGCTAAATATGTTGTAACTGAACCAGTGAAAACAAGAACAATGAACCAAGTATTCAGAACAGATGCTATTCTTGAACCAAAAGGGAAGATAGATCACCAAACAGAAAAGGGTGGAATAGTTGAGAAGATATTAAAGAAAAATGGGGATAAAGTAAAAAAAGGTGAGCTAGTAATGGTACTATCTGACAGTGCAACTGAGTCAGCTTACTTTACAGCAAAAGCTAACTATGCTTCTAGCAAATCATCAATGGAGATAGCTAGAAACAACTATGAAAAATTTAAAAAACTATATGATCAAGAGTTAATCTCATATCTTGAGTATATAAACTATGAAAATAACTATATCAATGCTAAGGGAGCTTATGAGTCAGCAAAAGCTAACTATGAGTCAGCTAAATCAGATTATGATAAGTTATCAAGAAGAGCAGAGATAAATGGAACAGTGGGAAATCTATTTGCTAAAGTAGGTAAGAAAGTAGCTGGAACAGATACAGTGTTCACAGTTATAAATGATAATCAAATGGAAACATATGTAGGATTCCCAGCTGAATGGTTAGATGAGATAAAAGTTGGAATGGAAGTTCAAGTTGAGGTTCCAGATATTGACAAGACTCTAACAGGAAAAATTGTTGAGATAAACCCAATTGCAGAGTATGACACTAAGAAGTTTATGATTAAAGTGGCTATTGATAATAAAGATAAGAGTATAAAAGATGGAATGTACTCATATGTAACTGTTCCAGCTGGAAAAACAGAGGCTCTATCAATTGAAGATGAGGCAATTTTCGTAAGAAACTTAGTTTCATATGTATATAAGATTGAAAATGATAAGGCTACAAGAGTAGAAGTAAAAACAGGAGCAACTAACTTACCATATACTCAAATCTCATCTAAAGATATAAAAGAGGGAGATAAGATAGTTGTTAAAGGAGTATTTGGTCTTGAAGAGGGAGACAAGGTCAAAGAGAATATAGAAGCTAAATAATAATAGAGAAATAACGAGGTGAAAATAGATGACATTAGCAGGTTTGTCAATACGTAGACCAGTTGCAACAACAATGGTGATGATATCCATTATGTTTATAGGTCTTATGGCAATGTTTACAATGAAATCAGAGTTACTGCCAAATATGGAAATTCCCGTTGTTACTGTTAGAACAACTTGGAACGGAGCTGTAGCTGAAGATGTAGAGACACAGATTACAAAAAAAATAGAGGAGATTCTTCCCAATGTTGAGGGTATAGATAAGATAGAATCAACTTCATCATTTGAGCAATCATTGGTAATAGTTAAATTTAACTTTGGAGTAAATGCTAATGATAAGGCTACAGAGATCCAAAGAGAGTTATCAAAAATATCCAATGATCTACCTCAAGATGCAAATACACCAATTGTTAAGAAGGTAGATGCTGGTTCAGGTAACTTGACTATGGTTACAATGTTCTCAGCTCCAAATAGAGCAGAGCTAAGTACATTTGTAGAGGAGTATTTAAAACCTAAATTTGAGAGCTTGACAGGAATAGGACAGGTAAATGTTTTCGGTAACTCAGATAAGCAGTTACAGATACAATTTGATAGTGATAAGTTAGCAGCTTACAACCTATCACCAGTTGAGCTATACAGAATGATCTCACTATCTAGCCAAAATTTACCATTAGGTACAGTAAAAACTGGTAATAAAAATATTATAGCTAGATTTATGGGAGAGCTAAACTACATTGATGAATATGAGAATATGATCATTCAAAGTAATGGTAATACACTTAAATTAAAAGATGTAGCTAATATAGTATTGACTACTGAGGATGACTCAAGTAAAGGTTTCCTATCAGGAAAAGATGCGATAGTTGTAGCAGTGGAAAAATCAGCAGATGGAAGTACATTGGAATTAAATAGAGCAGCATACAAAGCACTAGAGAGTTTAAAATCTGTAATGCCACCAGGTGGAGAGTATAAGATACTACTAGATACTTCTGAAGATATAGAGAAATCTATTTCAAGTGTTTCAAGTAACGCAGTTCAAGGTCTAGTACTAGCAACAATAGTACTATTGGTATTCTTAAAGAACGTCAGAGCTACATTCCTAGTTTCAGCAGCTCTACCAGTTGCAATAATATTTACTTTTGCTTTCCTAGCACTAGCTAATACATCACTTAACTTGATCTCACTTATGGGATTATCTATAGGTGTTGGAATGCTAACAGATAACTCCGTTGTTGTTGTGGATAATATCTATCGTCATATGACAGAGCTTCACTCACCAGTGATGGAAGCATCTGAAAATGGAGCTACTGAGGTTACACTTTCAGTTATAGCTTCAGCACTTACAACAATGGTCGTATTCATACCTATACTATTTATACCAGGAATAGCTAGAGAGATATTTAAAGATCTATCACTTTCAATAATATTCTCAAACGTAGCTGCACTATTAGTATCGTTAACATTGATACCAATGCTAGCAAGTAGATTCCTAACAACTAAGACAAATATCACAGCAGAAGGAAAGATATTTGCCAAAGTAAAGGCTTCTTATTTGAAAATTATTAACTGGACATTGAAAAATAGATTTAAGACTTTAGGTGCAACTATAGCACTATTCTTCTTCACAGTTATAGTTGGTGGAAGTATGTTAAGAGTTGAGTTTATGCCTAAACAAGACCAAGGTAGATACTCTGTAGTTGCTGAGTTAGGTAAGGGACTTGATCTAGATAAGTCAGAATATATCTCTAAACAGATAGAGGATATAATTAAAAATGACCCAATGACAAAGTTCTACTTTACAGTTATTCAAAATGACTTGATCTCAGTTAACATAGATGTAGGTAAAAAAGATAGTAGAGATGTTACTGTATTTGAGATAATGGATAGAATAAGAAAGGCAACTGATAAGATCCCTGATACAAGAATCAGTTTATCAGAGAACTTTGCTATGTCAAGTCCTTCAAGAGATGTTGAGTTTGATATAGTAGGATCAAACTTAGATGAGATAAAAATGGTTGGAAAAAATGTTCTAGAGAGATTAAAACTATATCCAGGAGCAGTTGACGTAAAATCAACTCTAGATCCAGGAAACGTAGAGGCTAGAATAGTATTGGATAGAGATAAGATTAGAAGTTATGGTATAGATCCTGTGACAGTTGGACAGATAATGAGTTACTCTATACTTGGAGGAAACAGAGGGGATACTGTAACAGTAAAAACTGGAAGTGAGGAGATAGATGTTTTAGTAAGACTTCCAAAAGATAAGAGAAAAGATATTAACGATATCCAAAATATCAATATCAAAATTGGAGATAGAAAGTTTGTAAAAGTTTCTGATATCTCAAAAGTTATCTATGCTGAAGGTTCATCTGAGATAAACAAAACAGATAGAATATACAGTGTAACAGTATCAGCAAATGATGGTGGTGTAGGAATTAGAGCTTTACAAGGTGAGATAATAAAAGCCTTCAATGAATCAAATCCACCAGCTTCAGTATCATATAGATGGGGAGGAAGTTCAGAGAACTTACAAGATTCAACAAGTCAGTTGGGAATGGCTCTAGGAATTTCAATATTCTTAATCTATGCACTACTAGCTGCACAGTTTGAAAACTTCTTATTACCATTTATCATATTGGGATCAGTACCACTATCACTAATAGGAATAATAGTAGGATTATTAATAGCTAATCAACCTATAGATATAATGGTAATGGTTGGACTTATACTACTAGCAGGTATAGTTGTAAACAACGCCATTGTATTGATAGACTTTATTCAATTGACTATCGAGAGAGGTAGTGGTAGAATAGAGGCAGTAGTAGAGTCTTGTAGAACTAGACTTAGACCGATACTTATGACAACTATGACAACAGTACTAGGAATGCTACCATTGTCATTGGGAATAGGAGAGGGATCTGAAATATATAGAGGAATGGCTATAACAGTAATGTTTGGATTAACTTTCTCTACTATATTAACACTAGTAATCATTCCTATACTATTTACATTAGTAGAAGATTTTATCGAAAAAATGTCAAATCTAATTAAAAAAGTAGGGAAAAAATCAGCAGAATAATAGAGGAGGAAAGATATATGAATAATTTCCAAAATTATAAGATGATGATGGTTTACATTAATGAATCACATAAGGTGATGTTAGAAGATTTCCTTGAAGAGATACATTTTCATCTCTATACAGTACAGAGAAAGGCTGAAAGTGTTTGGAATGAGAAGATAAAACATAAGAATACTCATATTTGGCCAGGTACAGATTGCATATTTTTACTATCACTCCCAGGAGAAAAGGTTGAACATATGTTGAAGATGTTAAAGACATTTAGAGCCTCTCTTCCTTATGAAATAGTGATGGCAATTGGAGTAATACCATTGGAGAGAACTGTACCAGATCTATTAAAAGAGAAGAGTGTAGAGATAGATACCGAACTTTTAGAAAGATTGAAAAATAAAAAAGATAAAAAATAGTAAGATCAATTTTATGTAGGAGAACTCTGTAGTTCTCCTATTTTTTTGATTTTAAAAAAGTTTGATTTACAATGATGAGAAATTATGTTAAGATTATAAAATAAAATTAGAGGAGGAGATTTATTAGATGAAAAAAATACTTGTATTGCTACTTTCAGTTACAATGTTAGGTTGTGGTGGTAAAGGTATGAAGAGTGATTTCTCAAAAAAAGAAAATGTAAAGATAGTAAAGACTATGGAGTTAAAAGAGAGAGTCTTGGATAATATAAAGAGTTATAACGGGGAATTGAAGCCTAAGATGGAGATGAAAATAGTAACTTCTACTGGTGGAGATGTAGAGGAGATATACTTCAAAAATGGAGATAGAGTGAGAAAGGGACAGGTGATAGTAAAGCTCTACAATGCAGATGTAGTAGCTGATTACTATGAGGCACAGGGAAGATTTTTAAAGGCTGAATCAACATTTTCCACAGAGAAGATCTCATTTGAAAAGTATGAAAAGCTATATAAAAAGGAGATTATATCTGAAAATGATTATCTGAATGTAAAGAATAGATATGAGACTGCTCAAGGGGAGATGAAAATAGCAGAGGGAAACTTCATAAGAGCTAAGGAGGATTTTGATAACTTAGATGTTGTTTCAAAAATAGATGGAGTGATAACTGATCTATATGTGAAAAAATATGAAAAATTAAAATCTGGAGTGAATATTGTCACTGTAATAGATAATTCAGAGATGGAAGTAGATGTAGCTATAACAGGAAAGGACATAGGAAATAGCAAGATTGGAGAGAAGGCTGAGGTATTCGTAGAGGAGCTAGGAGAGAAGAGAGAGGGTGTTGTAGAGACATTCAACTTAAATTCAGATAGTGATAGTAAAAAATACTCAATAAGATTGGGGATAAAAAACCTAGATAAAAGAATTTTGAAGGGGATGTATGCAAAAATAAGTTTAAAAATGGGAGATATAAAGGGGATTTTTGTACCTACAAAAGCTTTGATGATCAAAGATCTATACTCATACATAGCAGTTGTGAGAGGGGATAGAGTCTTTATCTATAGAGTGACTCCTAAAAGAACAATAGGAGATATGAGATTGATTGAGTTCCCAGAGTACCAAGAGGGAGATAGAATCGTAGTAGAGGGGCAATACCTATTAAATAATAATGATAGGGTGAAGGAGAGCTAAGATGAGATCAATACCAGAATTTTCAATAAGAAAACCAGCTACTACAATAATGTTTTTAATCTCTATGATATTCTTTGGATATTTGGGATTGAAGAAGATGCCAGTGGAGATGCTACCCAATATAAATAGACCTACTGTAAGGATTAGAGTGAGGTGGGAAGGGGCAACTCCAGCTGATATGGATAAGATGATAGTGAGGAAGATAGAGAACATACTTCCCAATGTAGAGGGAGTTGTGGAGTATAGTTCAGAGTCTACAGCAGAGATGGCTTTTATATATGTGAAATTTAAGTATGGTACAGATGTAGAGACAAAAATTACTCTTATTCAAAATGAGATCAACCAGATAAGGGGAAGATTTCCAGAGGAGATGAAGGAACCAACCATAAGGAAGAGTTCATCTTCTGATGCACCAGCACTGACATTCTCAATGGCTGGTGGAGATATGATAGAGATGAGAAGCTATATTGAGAATATATTAAAACCTATATTGGAAAGGATTGAAGGTGTAGCTGAGGTAGAGACTTATGGTGGTAGAGAACAAGAGGTTTCAGTAGTTATAGATCCAGAGAAATTGGAGAACTACAATTTGAGTATAATAGATGTATACAACAAGATGAGTGGTGCTACTATCAATATTCCAGGTGGAATAGTGAGAGAGGGAGAGAAGGAGTATCTGATCAAGGTTGAAGCTGAGATAAATAGTGCTGATGAGATAAAAAATATAGTCTTGAGCAATAGAAATGGACACCTTTTAAAATTAAAGGATATAGCAGATATAGATATCTCCTCTAAAGATCTTACTTCAGTAAATAGAAAGAATGGAAAGGATAATATATTAGTAATAGTTTCAAAGACAGATGAGGGAAATTCAGTTGAGATAGTAAAAAATGTGAAGAGATACCTAGAGGAGTTAAAACAGTCATTCCCCAATAATACAGTGATGAGCTATGAATTTGACTCTTCAATAACAATAATGAACTCTATTAAAAATGTACAGACAAGTGGAATGATAGGGCTTTTTCTAGCCTCTATAATACTGTTTATATTTTTAAAGAGTGTATCAGCTACATTGATAATAGCTACAGCTATTCCAATATCAGTAATCTTTACCTTCTTTCTTTTGAATGCTCAAGGGATAACTTTAAATTTGATGTCCTTGATGGGATTATCATTGGGAATAGGAATGTTAGTTGACAACTCAGTAGTTGTGGTTGATAATATATATAGACATCTGTCAGAATTGGGAAAAGATAGGATCACAGCAGCTAGAGATGGGGCTCAAGAGATGGCACTTCCTGTGTTGGCATCAACATTGACTACAGTGGCAGCATTTTTACCATTGGTATTTCAAGAGGGCTTGGCAAAGGAGCAATTCAATAATCTATGTTATGCTATATCCTACTCTCTATTAGCATCACTTGTAATATCTCTTACCTTTGTTCCTATGATTTCGAGCAAGATAATGAATGGAAAGAGAGATATCAATTCAGAGGGTAAACTTTTTAAATTAGTAAAGAGAAATTATGTATCTATGTTGAAATTTGCCATTAGAAGAAGATGGGCAGTTTTAGCTAGTATAGTTGTGCTTTTTGTAGGCTCACTATATGTGGCAAGTAAGTTAGGAGGAAGATTTATTCCTACAGTGGACGAGGGAAGATTTGCTGTAGTGGCAAAGTTACCAGCTGGTTCAGATATAAATAAGGGAGATAGAATAGCTAGGATATTGGAGAGTAGAGTAAATCAATTGGACTTTATAAAGGATTTTACTGTCTCTGGAAATGGAATGAGATCTATATTGAATATCAATGCTGGACTAAAGGGTACAAGAGATAGATCTATGGTGGAGATAATACGTGAATTGAGAAGAGTCTATGTGGATATTCCAGATGCTGAGATAACAATAACACCAGGTTATAGATTCGGAATAAGAGGGATATATGACTTGGAGTTGGAGCTATATTCAGATAGTGATATGCAGTTGCAGAGTATAATAGGTGAACTAAAGGAGAGAGTCTCTAGGATTGAGGGAATAAAAGAGGTGAGTTCATCTTTTGAAGGTGGAAAACCAGAGGGTAAATTCTATATTAATAGAGAGAAAGCTGAGTATTATGGAGTAAATATCAAAGATATAGCTAGAATGTTGCAGGTACAGATACAAGGGGGAGTTCCTATCACTATAAACAGTGATAATGATGAGATTGATGTAACTTTAAAACTGGCACAAAACTATAGGGAGTCAACAGAGTATATCTTGGATTCAAGGGTGACTCTACCAAGTGGAAAGAATATAAAGATCTCAGATGTAGCAAGTTTTAGAATAGAAGAGGGACCTTCTAAATTGGAGAAAAAGGATAAGAGAAAGAAGATAGTACTATATGCCAACCTAGATAGAAGTTTGGATTTGAAAACAGCTCAGGAAAAGATAGAAGAGGAGATAGAGAAAATGGGATTGCCTGATAGTGTGATCTATGCTCAAGGTGGAAAGAGTGCAGATATGGCTGAGATGAGTGAACAGTTAAAATACACTTTTGGAATAGCAATATTTTTGATCTATTTTATACTGGTGTGGCAGTTTGAATCTTTTGTAATGCCTTTTATCATAATACTGTCTATTCCACTATCTACAACAGGGGCTTTTTATGCTCTCTATGGGGTAAATTTAAATATAGATGCTATGGTTTCCATAGGATTTGTAATGCTAGCTGGTATAGTTGTAAATAATGCTATTGTTTTGATAGACTTCATAAATATAAGAAGAGAAGAGGGAGATAGTAAAGTTAAGGCGATAATAACAGCTGGAAGAACAAGACTTAGACCGATACTTATGACCACTATGACTACAGTACTGGGAATGTTACCACTTATGTTTAGTAATGGACAGGGTTCGGAGATGTATAAAGGGATGTCATTTGTAGTTGTTTTTGGATTGTCAGTAGCTACACTGTTGACTTTGATTGTAATACCAGTGTTTTATTATTTAGTAGATGAATTAATTGAAAGGGTAAAGATTAGAAAGGAAGAGAGATGAAAGATTATTTAACAATAGGAGAGGTATCTAAGATAACGAGCTTACCAATTTCTACATTGAGATACTATGACAGTGAAGGGATAATATCACCAAGTTATAAAGATGAGGATACTAATTATAGATATTATGGCTTTTTTCAAATACCTATTATTAAGATGATAGTTCACTTAAAAAAATTGGGATTTAGTAATGCAAAGATAAAGAGTCATCTGGAGAATGTGAGCTATTCTCACACTCTTGAGTTGATGAATAAGATGTTGGAGCAGACGAAAAAGGAGATTGTAAGACTTCAAGAATTGGAAGAGGAGCTTGTGGAGAATGCCACTCAGATGAGATATCTCATAACTCTAGAAAACAATATGGATAGATTCTTTATTGAGGAGGAGGAGATAAGAGGTATCTATGCTCCAGTGGTGATGGATAAGGACTATGTGGGTATATCCAAAGCATTTAAGGAGCTAGATGGATTTTTGGTATCTACAAAGCAAAATCTAGTACCTGTAGGAATGTATGCCTTTACTATAAAGGAGGAGGAGATAGTAAATAGGAGCTATGCCTATGATAAACTCATACTTCTAAAAGATTATGAGGAGTATGGGAATAGATGTTACTATCCTAAGAAAAAATATGCATCTACAGTGTGCCAGAGTAAGTTTGATGAGATAAGATTTGGTGTGGAGAAGATGGTAAAATGGGTAGCTGATGAGGGCTATGAGATAGATGGAGATACATTTGTACACATACTATCAGGGCCAGCATTTGAGAAGGATCCTACAGACTTAAAATATATAGTGAGAGTGCCGATCAAATAAATACTGGAAAAAAAACATATATTGTAGTAAGATATCTATGGAATTTAGATAAGTAGGAAGTGAGTTTGTTGAAAAAAGAGTTAATGAGATTTGTAAAGATATTCTTGGGGTTTTTATCGTGTTCGTTGGGGTGTGTTGTGATTTTGAAGTCCAATCTAGGACTTGCTCCTTGGGATGTATTACATCAAGGTGTATCTATGGTAACAGGGATTACAATAGGACAGGCAAGTATAACTTTAGGGGTTATAATAGTATTGATGGATATATTTTTAGGACAGCCAATAGGTATAGGTACTGTACTGAACTTCATATTTATAGGGATATTCATAGATATGATAATATATCTAAACTTTATACCAACATTTGATAATATGTATATGAGAGTGATAGAGCTATTAGTAGGGATATTTTTCTATACATATGGTACATATCTGTATATGATACAGGGTATGGGTTGTGGACCAAGAGATGGATTTATGCAGATTTTGACTAAGAGATTTAATCAACCTGTGAGTGTTATAAAAAATGGAATAGAGGTTATGGCTTTTGTACTGGGTTGGTTATTAGGTGGAAAGTTGGGAATAGGAACTATCATAACTGCATTGAGTATGGGATTTTTGTTACAACTGATGTTTAGAATGGGAGATATAAATATTAAGAAATTACAGCATAGAAGTATAAAAGAGGAGATTGTTCATTTAGGTAGAGTATTTAGAGGATTTTAAAAGGAGTGGGGTATGCATAGAAAGATAATGGTACAGGGGACAGGTTCATCTGTTGGAAAGAGTATAATAGTAGCTGGGTTATGTAGGATTTTTGCTCAAGACGGGTATAGGGTTTCACCTTTCAAGTCACAGAATATGGCTTTAAACTCATTTGTAGATATAGAGGGGCTAGAGATGGGCAGAGCTCAGGTGGTACAGGCTGAATCTGGAATGGAGATACCGAGAGCTTTTATGAATCCCATACTTTTAAAACCAAATTCTGATAATAATTCACAGCTAATAATTGAGGGTAAACCTGTTAAGAATACTTCAGCTCAGGAGTATTTTTCAAATTGTAGTTACTTGAAGGAGGTAGCTTTGAGAAACTATCAGAAGATAGAGAGAGAGTTCGATATTGGAGTGTTGGAAGGGGGAGGAAGTCCAGCAGAGATAAACTTGAGAGAGTATGACTGTGTGAATATGGGTATGGCTGAACTTGTAGATGCTCCGGTGATATTGGTAGGGAATATAGAGATAGGTGGGGTATTTGCCTCACTTTATGGAACTATAGCTCTATTAGACGAAAAGGATAGAAAGAGAATAAAGGGCTTGATAATAAATAAGTTTAGAGGAGATGCTGAACTATTAAAGCCTGGAATAGATATGCTTATGGCAAGATTGAAGAGTGAAGGTTTGGATATTAAATTCTTAGGAGTTATCCCCTATGAGAGATTGGATATAGAAGAGGAAGATGTACTTGCTAAGAAGATAAATGACTATACTAAAAAAGAGGGAGAGATAAAGATAAGTGTAATTAGGACAGATAAGATGTCTAACTACACAGATTTTGATGCTCTCAACCAATATCCTGATGTGGCACTAAACTATGTGTTTCATAAGGAAGATCTAGGAGAAGAGGATATAATCATACTGCCAGGAAGTAAAAATACAATATCTGATATTGAGAAGTTAAAAGAGAATGGGATATTTGAAAGAGTTAAAGAGTTAAAGAATAGAGGAACAGTGGTAGTAGGAATTTGTGGTGGATTCCAGATGTTAGGAGAGGAGATAGAGGATCCACACCATATTGAAGGAGACCAAGAGAGAGTAAAGGGATTTGGTTTCTTAAAAATTAAAACTATTATGGAGAGAGTAAAATATACCCAACAGGTGGAGAGAGTACTGGAGAGTGACCTTGGAAACAGTGTCATAAGAGGTTGTGAAAATCTCAAGGTGAGAGGGTATGAGATACATCAAGGAGTAACTGTAGGAGAGGATAGTAACCTAGTTAAAGAGGAGAACTTCATCCTTACAGCTAATGAGAGTGTATTTGGAACATATATTCACGGAATCTTTGACAATGAGGAGTTCACTAGAAGATTTTTAAATAATGTAAGAGAGAGAAAGGGATTAAAACCTCTAGAGGATAAATTTTCATTTGCTGAATTTAAAGAAAAGGAGTATAATAAACTTGCAACACTTTTGAGGAACAACCTTGATATGGCAAGTATTTATGAGATAATGAATAAAGGATTATGAGGTAAAAATGAAAGACAGATATGAAAATTTAAAGGAAAAAATTGGTAAAAATTTTGAAGAGATAAAGAGTTTGGCTATCTCTCAAAATATAATGGAAGAAGCTAGATTGGAGATGAATCTGAAGATAATCCAAGCTGTGGTAATGAGATATATTAGAATAGTTCTTTTTCAAAAAAAAGGGATAATACTGTGTACCTCTGTAAAAGAGATTATGGAGTATGTGAGTACAGGGTTTTTGAGATACTTCTCTAAGAGTGAAGATAGAAAGTTTGCTCTAGAGAGAGCTAGAAGAGTTGAGCTCATTTTGACTGAGATAGAGAAACTAAATGAAGAGCTAAGAGTAGCTAGTTAAAATAAAGAATAGAAAACTGAATATAATTAATTATTAAGATAGCTGAAGAGAATTTTACTCTTTGGCTATTTTTTTTGTGTAAAAATACGTGCTTTAAGAAAAAACTGAGTTTATTTTTTTAGAATTTTAGCTATTTTGTAAAAATTTTTTATAAAGGTTGACTTTTTATTTTAAAAGTTGTAGAATTTAAGGGAAACTAGTGCAGCTATACACGCATTTTTCTTAAAAAACGAATAGGAGGAATATTTTGGCTAACTATATAGTTCAATTTCCTTTGAGAGTAGAAAAGTATCAAAAAGATATACTGGAGAAAAGATTTTCAATAGGGAGAGACATATATAACTCACTGTTGAATAGAATGAACAAGAGATATAAAGAGATGATAAAAACTAAGGTCTATAGAGAGATTTTAGAGGAGATATCTCAAGCAGAGGGGAGCAAAGAGAAGAAAAATCTATATAAAAGATTGGAGACCATTAGAAAAGAGAATGGATTTAATGAGTATTCTTTTCATAAAGAGGTAAAAGAGATGCAGAAGTATTTTAAAAAAAATATTGATTCTTTTACTGCACAGAAGATAGCAACACAGGTATGGAGAGCTTTTGAAAAGGTGATGTATGGAAATGGAGAGAAGATTCATTTTAAGAGGGTGGAAGATTTTAAGTCCTTAGAGGGAAAATCAAATGGAACAGGAATTAGATATATTGATGGATATATTGACTGGAAAGGTTTGAGATTAAAGGTCTTGGTAGATGAGAATAATCACTATGAGCAGGAAGCTATGAAGAGCGAGATCGCCTATTGTAGATTGGTTAGAAAGATAGTTAGAGAGAGAGTAAAATACTATACTCAGATAGTTTTTAAGGGAGTTCCACCTGTAAATGTGGATAAGAGAACTGGAGAGTATAGAGAGAGAATAGGTAGTGGAGAGGTTCATATAGGGATAGGTAAACAGTATCTGTTCTACAAGAGAGAGAACGAGGATATAAAGATTGTTGAACTAGCTGATAGGGTATATCCTTTGGAGCTAAGAAGAAGAGAGTTAACAGGTGAACTCAAGAAAAGAGAGAGAATGGGGTACTCCAATGGGAGTATCCGTTATAAGAGATTGAGAAGTAAGCTAATGGAAGTGTATAGGAAGCAGATGGCTGTGAGAAAGTACCAACATGAATGCCTGAGTAATGAGATCTTAAAGCTAGGAGATAGGCTTAGGATAGATAGAATAGAGGATATTCAAGATAAAGTTTACTCTTTGGGAAAAGAGAGAATGGTAAAGATAACAACTGGGGGAGAGATAGGACAGAGAGCTCCTGTTATGTTGATAGACATGTTGGAAAGAAAATTGAAATATAAAGAGTAGGTTTTGACATGAACCTAGCTAGAAATAGTGAAAATCAAAATAGAAGAAGATTGGGCTAATGTACTCTAGAGTACATTAGAAAATCTTTAGTATAAGAGATGTGAAGTGTCAGTACTTTTCATTTGTTAACTAATGTAAGAAGCTTGATTATATAAAGTACAACTTTATTGAAGGAATGGGTTAGGAGATAAAAATGGAGTTTTATAGCAAAAAAGAGATAATAGGAAAAATGATTTTAGATACAATAGCAATAATTGTAGCTGCAAGAGTTGCCATTTTTTTAAAATTAGATATATCTATATTGACAATTTTGGATGTAAAGTATTTCTTATATTATATTTTAATTTATTTAATGATTTCTTTTTTTTATAAAAATTTTCAAATAAGTTGGAGTTATATTGACACAAATGATATTTTTAAATTTATTGTTAGTCATATAATAACTTTTATACTAGTGATATTTTATTTTTCATTATTGAGAGAAGAATTTTCAAGGCAAATATTATTATTAGTACTATTTTTTTCAAGTACTATACAGCTATTGATAAGAATGTTTTTTAGAATGTTGAGACAATATAAATATAATTCTTTTTTTAAAGGTAAAAAAGAAGGGAAAAAAGCATTCGTTTATGGGGCAGGTGAAGCTGGAGTAGCTTTAATTAAAGAAAGTAAAATGAGCAAAAATTTTATATATAATATTGTGGGCTTTATAGATGATGATATAAAAAAACAGAAACTATATATTAATGGAGTTAGAGTATATGGAGGAAAGGAAGTAATAAAATATTATGCAAGAAAACTAAAAATAGAGGTTTTAATAATAGCTATTCCAACTTTAGAATATTCAAAGCTTAAATTAATATTAACGGAATTAGAAGAAATAAGCAACATAGAAATAAAAATACTTCCTCTTATAGAAGATAGACTTTCAGATAAAGGATTAATTAATAATATAAGAGATGTAAAAATAGAAGATCTTTTAGGTAGGGATGAAGTTATTGTAAATGATGAAAATATATTTTCGTTTATTAAAGGAAAAACTATCTTGATAACAGGTGGTGGAGGAAGTATAGGTTCTGAGATTTCAAGACAGATTTCAAAGTATAACCCTAAAAAATTAATAAATATTGATATAAATGAGAATAGTTTATATTTATTGGAACTTGAGATTAAGAGAAATTATGAGGGAATAGATTTAATAAGTGAAATATGTAATATAAGAGATAAAGAAAAATTAGATTATCTTTTTTCAATATATAAACCAGATATTGTTTTTCATGCAGCAGCACATAAACATGTACCATTGATGGAACATAGTCCTGAAGAAGCAATAAAAAATAATATATTTGGAACAAAAGGTTTGGTAGATATTGTAGATAAATATAATGTGGATAGATTTGTAATGATATCTACAGATAAAGCTGTAAATCCAACAAATATAATGGGAGCAACCAAAAGAGCTTGTGAGCTTATAATAGAAGAAAAAAATATATGTAGTAATACTAAATTTATGGCAGTAAGATTTGGAAATGTTCTTGGAAGTAATGGATCAGTTATTCCAATATTTAAAACTCTTCTCGAAGAAGGAAGGAATCTTACAGTAACTCATAAAGAAATGACAAGATACTTTATGACTATTTCTGAAGCTGCACAACTTGTAATAGAAGCTGGAACTATTGGAAATGGTGGTGAAATATTTATTTTAGATATGGGTGAACCTGTAAAAATAATAGATTTAGCAAAAAATATGATAAGATTTTCAAAAAGTAAAGTAGGAATAGATATTATAGGGTTAAGGCCAGGTGAAAAACTTTATGAAGAATTACTTTATGATGTAAATTCAGCAATAAAAACAGAAAATAAAAAGATATTTATTACTAAAATTGAAAAAGAAAATATTGATATTACTAGTTATTTAGATAAATTAAAAGAAATAGTAAGTAGAAAACCAAAAGTAAGCGTAATAAAAAAAGTAATGAAAGAATTTATTACTTCATATAAGGAAATAGAATATAAATAATGAGGGAAGGTAGTATGTTTTTAAAAAGATCCATTGATATAGTAGTCTCTTTTATTGGAATAATTTTATTTCTTCCAGTGATGTTGATAATATCAATCGCTATAAAATTAACATCAAAAGGGTCAATATTATTTAAACAAAGAAGAGTTACTATAGATATGAAAGAATTTACAATTTATAAATTTAGGAGTATGAAAATAGATTTTGATAAAGATGCAAAAGGGATTCAAGTAAGAGGAAATAGTAATGTAATTACCTCAGTAGGAAGAATAATAAGAAAAACCAAATTAGATGAATTGCCACAATTATTTAATATTTTATTAGGAGATATGAGTTTTATAGGTCCAAGACCAGAATTACCAAGAAGATTATGTTATTATTCAGAAAGAGATAAAAAGATATTTAGTGTAAGAAGTGGTATAACTTCACCAGCTAGCATAATTTTTTCAAATGAAGAATATTTAATGAATCAGGTAAAAGATCCTGAAAAATTTTATATTGAACAAATAATGCCTTATAAAATAGAACTAAATCTTTATTATATAGAAAGGAAGAATATTTTTTATGATATTTATCTTATATTTGTAACTTTTTTTAAAATAATAAAAAAAATTGAAGATAAAGATATTATAAAAGATAAAGATTTACTTAGTAAGAAGAAAGAAATAGAAGAAAAGATAGGAATAGAATACTAAATGAAAAAAATTCAGAAAGAATTAGTAAGTATAATAACACCAATGTATAATTCAGAAAAGTATATTTTAGAAACATATAACAGCATAAAAAACCAAACTTATACAAAATGGGAATGGATTATAATAGATGATAACTCTAGTGATAATAGTTATAAAAAAATTTTAAATTTATCTAAAAGTGATACAAGAATAAAAATTATACAGAATTTACAAAATTTAAAGGCAGCAAAGACTAGAAATAAAGGATTAAATATAGCAACAGGAGAATACATAACTTTTATAGATAGTGATGACTTATGGAAAGATAATTTTTTAGAAAGACAGTTGAAACTAATAAAAGAGAAAAAGTGTAATGTAGTTTATGCTAGTTATCAAAAGAAAAATGAAGATTTGACAGAAGTTTTAGGGGAATATATAGTTCCTAAGAGGGTAAATTATAAAGAACTTTTAAAAACTAATTACATGTCTTGTTTAACTGTTTTGTATAAAACTGAGGAATTTAAGCAACTAAGATTTAATGAGAACTTAAAAATGCACGAAGATTATGTTATGTGGTTAGAGTTGTTAAAAGAAAATATTGCATATGCGAATCAAGATATTTTAGCTACATACAGGATAAGAAAAGGGTCTGTTTCAAGAAATAAATTAAAAAATTTGTTATATATGTATTTTATATTTAGAAAAATAATAAATTTGAGTATGGTAGATACGTTTTTTTATTTAGGGAATTATATATATTATGGTCTTAAAAAAAATAAAAAAATAGTAATGAAATATTGGAAATAAATTTTTTAACTTTATATTAATATAAAAAAGATAGTGGAGAAAATATGAAAAAAATATTGCTGATAGATGGAACATATCCAATTAATACGAGAAATAAAAGAATGGTAGATACTTTAAAAAAAATACATATAGTCAGAGTTTGTGCATGGAATAGAGAAAATATAAATTTTGAAGAAAAAGATGATTATATCTATTCAAGTAATGAAGGTTATGGAAATAAAATAAAAAAATTATATGGAATGAGAAATTATTTTAATTATATAAAGAAAGTAATAGTGAATTATAATCCAGAAATAATAATTTCATCACAATGGGATATGTTATTATTAACAATTTTAAGTAATTTTAAAGGTAAAATAATATACGAGAATTTAGATTTGCCGACTTCAACTAATAGTTTAGTATTAAATATTTTGTTAATGGTTGAAAAATTGATGTTGAAAAAAGTATCTGGAATAATTTATGCATCACGATTTTTTATTCCTTTATACAATAAATATAAAGGGGCAAAGTTATTATTAGAAAATTTACCATTAAAAGAAGTAAATAATAAAAGTTATAAGATTGAAAAAAGAGAAAAATTAAGAATATCTTTTATAGGTGGGTTGAGATATTTTGAGACAATGAAAAATTTATTGTTAGCAATTCAAGAAATAGAAAATATAGAAGTATATTTAATTGGTAAAGGAGCTGAAAATAATAAGTTTCAAAATTTTATTGAGAGTAATGAATTGAAGAATATTTATATGATTGGTAAGTATGAATATAAAGAAATAAAAAAATTATACTTAAATACGGATTTTGTATGGGCTGTATATCCGAATAAAGACTATAATGTCAAGTTTGCTATATCTAATAAATTTTATGAAAGTGTTTTATTTGAAAAACCTTGTTTTTTTTCTAAAAATACTTTATTAGGTGATTTAGTCAAAAAAAATAAGATAGGAATAATAGTAGATCCATATAATATTGAAGAAATAAAGTCTAAGATAAGAGACTTAGATACGGGTAAAATTTTAATGTTAAAAGAAAATATAAAAATATATAAAAGAAATAAAAAATTATATTGGGAAGACAATGAAAAAGAGTTATTAAACTTTATAAATAATATTTAATTAGGAGAAAGTGTAAATGAAAGTTGGATTAATATTTGGGACAAGACCAGAAGCAATTAAGGTGGCTCCTGTTTATCATGAATTAAAAAATAATAAAATAGATGTTAAGGTTATTGTTACTGGACAACATAAAGAAATGCTTTATCAGGTTTTAAATTTATTTGAAATAGTACCAGATTATGATTTAAAGATTATGAAAGAAGGACAGTTATTATCAGAATTAACTGGGAAACTCTTAATGAAACTTGATGTAATAATAAAGAAGGAAAAATTTGATTATATTTTAGTTCAAGGTGATACTACTTCAGCTTTTGTAGGAGCACTTGCAGGGTTTTATAATCAAATTCCTATAGGTCATATAGAAGCTGGTCTTAGAACAGGAAATATATACTCACCTTTTCCTGAGGAAGCAAATAGAAAATTAATTAGTAATCTTGCAGATATTCATTTCGCACCTACTAAATTAAATATGGTTAATCTTTTAAAAGAAAATTATTCAGAAGAAAAAATAATAAAGAGTGGAAATACAGTGATAGATGCATTATATTGGATAAAAGAAAATAAAAGTGTTGATTTACAAAAAATAAGAGAAAAATACAATGTTTCAAATAAAAAATATATCCTTATTACAATGCATAGAAGAGAAAATTGGGGTATACCAATGGAAGAATCACTTACTGCAGTAAAAGATTATTTAAAAAAAAATAAAGATTTATATTTAGTATTTCCAATGCATTTAAACCCATTAGTAAGAAAAGTAATTCATAAAGTATTGGATGATTTTGATAAAAAAATTTTACTTGAACCATTGCAATATTTAGAATTTATAGCAATAATGGACGGAGCCTATTATATAATGACCGATTCTGGTGGAATACAAGAAGAAGCTCCTTCTTTAGGAAAGCCAACATTAGTATTAAGAGATACTACAGAAAGACCAGAAGCAATTAAAGCGGGAACAGCAAAGCTAATAGGAACAAAATATAAAAATATTATGAAATATATGAAACTTTTGGAAGGAAACTTATATTATCAAATGTCAAAATCAAATAATCCATATGGAGATGGAAAGAGTTCTGTAAGGATAAGAAAATATTTAGAGGAAAGATATGAATAACATAAAGGTAAGTATAATAATTCCCGTTTATAATACAAGTAAATTTTTAACAAAATGTCTTGATAGTGTTTTAAATCAATCTTTGAAAGAGGTAGAAATTATTTTATTAAATGATGGATCTATGGATAAATCAGATGAAATATGTTTAGAGTATTCAAAGAAATATAAAAATATTAAATATATAAATAAAAAAAATACAGGATGTAGTGATACTAGAAATTTGGGTATAAAAATGGCAAAAGGAGAGTATATAGCTTTTTTGGATAGTGATGATTATGTAGAAAAAAGTATGTATGAAGTCTTATATAATCAAGCTTATCTTGAAAAATTAGATATAATGATGTGTGGAATCTTATACCATAATTTAATAGAAAAGAATCAATACAGTGTTTCACCTAAGAGAATAAAAAAATTTTCAGATTTTTTTTTGTATGATATTTTAATCGCTTCTCCATGTAATAAAATTTTTAAAAAAGAATTAATTTTAAAAAATAATATTTATTTTCCAGTTAATACTCATCAAGGTGAGGACTTAGTTTTTTGTTTTAAAAGTTTAAGCTTCACCACTGAAGTTAAATATATTAATAAAGATTATTATCATTATCAAATTCATGGAAATAATTCAATATTTGATTTAGAAAAAAAAAGTGGTCTTATAATAAGCTTTAATGAAATGTTTAGATTTTTAAATTCTTTTTCTCAAAAATATCCTAATAAAAAAGTATTGTTAGAAATATTTTATAAACTATTAACTATACATGTTATGAGAGGATTATTTGTGAGAATGGTAAATAATAAAGTAATATCAGATAATAATTATAAAAAATACAGTAATATTTATTTAAATGAAATAAAAAAAATGGAATATTTAAGATTTAAAGAATGGATTATTGCGTTATATTATAAAAATTTGATATACCTAATTAGAAGATTAAATTTATTTTTTATTATAAAAAAAATTAGGGGAGGGATAAAAAATAAAAAATGATAAGTAGGATAAAAAATATATTAAAAGAAAAAGATATATTTTATTTTATAACTATTTTAATATTAATATTTCATAATTATACATCTAATATTTATGGAGTTGATTTAAAAAAAGTAAATACATTAGTTTTAATGATAACAATAGTATTATTTTTAAATTCAGTAAAAGATAAAATAAAAATTAATTTTAAAGAATTAGTAAAATACTTTATATTAATTTTCGGTTTAATTTTCGGTTTAAGAAGTCTATATTTGAGCTTTTTTATTTTAGGAATTTCTATTTTTATAGATAAGAGAATAAGAATAAGATATTTCTTACAAATAAATACTTTTTTTTATGTACTAACAATAATTTTATATAAGATAGGATATTTAGTTGAAGTAGAAAATCCACTTATAAGAATTGGTAGAATGAGGTATAGTTTAGGATTTGCACATCCTAATACAGCTATGATGTTTTTATTACCTATTTTTTTTACAATATATTATTTATACTATCCAAAATATAAAAATAGTATAATATTTTTTATATTAGTAAATAGTTTAGTGATATTTTTCTTTACATTTTCAAGAACAACTTTTATATTAATTATTTTATTTATAGGATTAATTTTTTTTAAGGATAAGACTATAGAAAAATTAAGAAAGCTATTTTTAATGGAAGGAATTATGATTATTTTATTAAGCTTGGTGTTACCTATTATATTAAATACAGAAAATATTATTAATAGGTTGTTAAGTGGAAGATTATTTTTATTTTATAAGTATTTGATAACATATAAAATTACTGTATTTGGAGATATGCAGATATTAGAACAGTATTCTTCTTGGCCACTAGATAATAGTTATCTAAGAGTTCTATTTGAAAATGGAATAATAGGTTTATTATTACTTTTATTATTAAGCTATTTAATAATGATAACATTATTTAAAAATAAAGACTATAAAGGAGTAAGAATATTTTCAATATTATTAATTTTAGGCTTTATGGAGGGAAATATTTTTCATTTTTATTTTAATATACTTTGTTTTATATTACCTGAATATGTCAATAAAGCAATATTAAAATTAAAAAATTAGATCAATGAAGAAAAAATAAAAAAAGTTTTTAGGGTGAGTTTATTGAAAAGACAAAGTATTAAAATATTAATGATAATTTTCCAATTTATTTTTTATTTTATAGTGAATAAATTTTATGATGTTCCAGATAGAATAATGTATAATACATTTTTCATATATTTAATTCTTAATTTTACAAAGAATATGTACTCTTTTAAAACTATATTAATTTGGGAAGAATTAAGAAAACAGTTACAAGTTCATATAGAATTCTTATTAGTAATGTTAATAAATGATATAGCTTTTTGGAAAGGAAAATATGTAGTAGTACATATAATAGTAGGTTTAACTTTTACATTTTTTAATCTTTTTATAATAAAGTTTATAAGAAAAATTTATAGAAAAATTCTAGAAAAAAGATTATTGATAATAGGAATAGGTGACACAGCAAAAAATTTAACAAAAGTTATAAAAGAAAATGATTTTACTATGTATAATTTATTGGGATATATTTCTGTAAATAGTATTAGTGGAATAAATCAAGAAATTATTGTTGAGAAAGAAAAAATTTTAGGAGATTATGATCAAATAGAAGAAATTATATATAAAAAAAATATAAATGAAATTATAATTGCAATACCTTTCATAAATAATATTCAAATGCTTGAAATCATAAATAATCTCGATAGAAAAGTAAATAAAATAAAATTTATACCAGAATTAAATGGATTATATACTATTAATTCTAAAGTAGAAGATTATGATGGAATTATGCTGATTTCAGCTAAAATAAATTTAGTTAAAATAAAATATTTCATAAAAAGATTAATAGATATATTTATTTCATTTGTAGGAATCATGTCATTAATACCTCTTACAGTTTTAGTTTGGATAAAAACAGATAAAGAAGAGAGAAAAAAGGGATTATTTTTTACACAAATAAGAATAGGACAAAATGAAAAAAAGATAAAGATTTATAAATATAGAAGTATGGTTACGGGGGCAGATAGGATTTTAGAAGAAATGATGGAAAAAGATGAAAAAATAAAGAAAGAATATGAAAAAAATAAAAAATTGAAAAATGATCCAAGAATAACTAAAATAGGAGAGTTTTTGCGGAGAACATCTTTAGATGAATTTCCACAATTTATAAATGTATTTAAAGGTGAGATGTCATTTGTTGGCCCAAGACCATATCTTCCAAGAGAAAAAAAAGATATGGGAAAATATTATGAAAAAATAATAAAAACAAAGCCAGGAATAACAGGAATGTGGCAAACACATGGTAGAAGCAATACAGATTTTGAGGAAAGGTTAAAACTTGATGAATATTATTATAGAAATTGGTCTTTATGGTTAGATATAGTTATAATAATTAAAACTTTAAAAGATGTTATTTATAAAAGAGGAGCTTATTAGAATTTTAGGTTAAGAGAAAAAATAATTTTAAATATTGGAGGTATTATTAATGTCATCATTTTCTGGAGCAACTTTAATGATCACAGGAGGAACTGGTTCTTTTGGTAAAACAGTTCTTAAACATTTTTTAACAACAGATATAAACGAAATTCGTATTTTTTCTAGAGATGAAAAAAAACAAGATGATATGAGGCACGAACTTCAATCTAAATATCCAAAATATGCAAATAAAGTACAATTTTATATTGGTGATGTAAGAGAGCTAAATTCTGTTAAGGAAGCAGTAGATGGGGTAGATTATATATTTCATGCTGCAGCTTTAAAACAAGTTCCATCATGTGAATTTTTTCCTATGGAAGCAGTTAGAACTAATATTGAGGGTACAGATAATGTCCTTCGGGCTGCTATTGAAGCTGGTGTAAAAAAAGTTGTTTGCCTTTCAACAGATAAAGCGGCATATCCTATTAATGCAATGGGAATATCAAAAGCTATGATGGAACATGTTATTTATGCTAATGCTAGGGTTGCAGCAAAGCGTAGTAAAACAATAATTTGCTGTACAAGATATGGGAATGTTATGTGTTCAAGAGGAAGTGTAATTCCATTATTTATAAATCAAATAAAGTCTGGAAAGCCAATTACAATTACAGATCCTAATATGACAAGATTTTTAATGAATCTTGATGAAGCTGTTGAACTTGTTCAGTTTGCTTTTGAACATGCTAATCCAGGGGATTTATTTATACAAAAAGCAGATGCATCTACCATAGAAGATCTTGCTAAAGCGGTACAAAAACTTTTTGGAGATACAGGGACAAGTATAATAGGAACACGTCATGGAGAAAAGTTATATGAAACTCTTATGACAAGTGAAGAAAGATTGAGAGCAGAAGATATGGGTAATTATTATAGAGTTGTTGCAGACAGTAGAAATTTAAATTATGATAAGTTTATTATAGCTGGAGAAGTTAAAACTCAAAGTGAAGAATCATACACAAGTCATAATACAAATAGACTTGATGTAGCTGGAGTTGTTAAAAAGATTTTAACAACAGATTATGTTCAAAATGCTTTGAAAGGAATTTTTGAATAGTATGAGTTATAGTATCTTAGTGACAGGAGCTAATGGTTTTATAGGTAAAAATTTAATTGAAAATTTAAAGAATATCAGAGATGGAAAAGATAAAGTTCATAAACTTCCAAATGATCTAGAAATACTTGAATATGATATAAAAAATAGTGAAGTAGAATTAGAAGAATATTGTAAAAAAGCTAATTTTATTTTTAATCTTGCAGGAGTAAATAGACCAAAAAATAACTCTGAATTTATGAAAGGAAATTTTAATTTTGGAGAAAAACTTTTAAATTTACTTAAAAAAAATAAAAATAATTGTCCTATTATGCTTTCATCATCTATTCAAGCATCACTTGAGGGAAGATATGAAGGAAGTGAGTATGGAAGAAGTAAACTTGCAGGAGAAAAACTTTTTAAAAATTATGCAAAAGAAACAGGTGCAAAAGTTTTAATTTACCGTTTTCCGAATCTTTTTGGAAAATGGTGCAGACCTAACTATAATTCTGTAATTGCAACTTTTTGTAATAATATTGCGAATGATTTACCTATTCAAGTAAATGATAGAAATACAGAACTTGATTTAGTCTATATTGATGATTTATTAGAAGAACTTCTAAGGGCAGTAAATGGAAATGAGACAAGAGATGAAAAAGGATATTGTTATATTCCAGAGATCCATCATATTACTTTAGGTGAAATAGCAGATCTTTTATATAGTTTTAAAGAAAGTAGAAAAACTTTATTTATTCCTAATATGTTAGAAGGAAGTTTTAGTAAAAAACTTTATTCAACTTATCTTTCATACTTGAATCCCAAAGATTTTAGTTATTCTTTAAAAATGAATGAAGATAATAGAGGAAGTTTTACTGAAATAATAAAAAGTTTAGATAGAGGACAAGTAAGTGTAAATATAAGTAAACCTGGAATAACAAAGGGGCAACATTGGCATAATACTAAAAATGAAAAATTTTTAGTTGTAGCAGGAGAAGGAATAATTCAATTACGCAAAATAGGAACAGATGAAGTAATTGAATATAAAGTGAGTGGTAAAGAAATGACAGTTGTAGATATGATACCAGGATATACTCATAATATCATAAATACA
Organism: Fusobacterium sp. SYSU M8D902; assembly: GCF_040199715.1. NCBI lineage: Bacteria > Fusobacteriati > Fusobacteriota > Fusobacteriia > Fusobacteriales > Fusobacteriaceae > Fusobacterium > Fusobacterium sp. SYSU M8D902. Next base: position 9,499 of record NZ_JBEFNA010000005.1, on the reverse strand, counting down.
AGTAATATAGAGAATCTAGTAACTGTTATGTGGTGTAATGAATGTTTTAATCCAGAAAGACCAGATACTTATTTTGAAGAGGTATAGAAAAATGAATAAATTAAAATTGATGACAATAGTAGGAACAAGACCTGAAATAATTAGATTATCAGAAGTTATAAAAAAATGTGATAAATATTTTGATCAAATATTAGTTCATACAGGACAAAATTATGATTATAACTTAAATCAAGTATTTTTTGAAAACTTGAAATTAAGAGAACCAAATTATTATCTTAATGCTGTTGGAAAAGATTTAGGGGAAACAATTGGAAATATAATAGCGAAATCTTATGAATTAATGGTAAAAGTAAAACCAGATGCTCTTCTTATTTTAGGAGATACAAACTCATGTCTTTCAGCAATAGCAGCTAAAAGATTACATATTCCAATATTTCATATGGAAGCAGGAAATAGATGTTTTGATGAATGTTTACCCGAAGAAACTAACAGAAGAATAGTAGATATTATTTCAGATGTCAATATGTGTTATTCAGAACATGCAAGAAGATATCTTAATGCATCTGGAGTAGCTAAAGAAAGAACTTATGTAACAGGTTCACCAATGGCAGAAGTATTAAGAGCAAACTTAAAAGAGATAGAAAATTCTAATATTTTAAATAAATTAAATCTTAATGAAAAAGGATATATTTTATTAAGTGCTCATAGAGAAGAAAATATTGATACAGAAACTAATTTTATATCTCTTTTTACTTCAATAAATAATTTAGCAGAAAAATATAATATGCCAATACTTTATTCTTGCCATCCAAGAAGTAAGAAATTTTTAGAAGCAAGAAAGTTTAAACTTGATGAAAGAGTAAAATTACATGAACCATTAGGTTTCCATGATTATAATAATTTACAGATGAATGCATTTGCAGTTATATCAGATAGTGGAACACTTCCTGAAGAATCATCATTCTTTACTTCTATAAATAAATCATTTCCTGCTATTTGTATAAGAACAAGTACAGAAAGACCAGAAGCGTTAGATAAAGGATGTTTTGTATTAGCAGGAATATCAAATAATGAAGTGGAACAAGCAGTGGAACTTGCAGTAGCAATGAATGAAAATAGTGATTTTGGAATACCTGTGCCTTATTATATAGAGGATGTATCAACTAAAGTAGTAAAAATAATACAATCTTATACGGGAATAGTGAATAAGATGGTTTGGAGAAATAATTATGAATAAAAAAAAGATATTGATGGTTCATAACTTTTATCAAATTGGTGGAGGAGAACATACAGTTTATAAAAATGAAGTAGAAATGCTTCGTGAAAATGGACATGAAGTAATTGAATACACTCGTAATAACAATGAATTAAGAACTTCAAAATTAAAATTATTATTACTTCCTTTTACTACAATATGGTCTTTTAAAACTTATTATGAAATAAAAAAAATTATAAAAAAAAATAAGATAGATATTCTTCACTGTCATAATACTTTTCCTTTAATTTCACCTTCTGTTTATTATGCAGCAATAAATGAGAGAATTCCAGTAGTGCAAACTATTCATAATTTTAGATTTTTATGTCCTTGTGCTATTCTTTATAGAAATGGAAAAATTTGTGAAGAGTGTATAAAAAATAAATCTTTTATACCTGCATTAAAATATAAATGTTATAGAAACTCAAGAATTCAAACATTTATAGTAGTGTTAATGTTAACTATCCATAAATTATTAGGAACTTATAGAAAAATTAATTATATATTTTTAACTGAATTTAACAAACAAAAATTCAAATATTTTTTAAATATTTTTGGAAAGAATATATTTATAAAGCCAAACTTTGTAAAAGAGTTTGATATCTCAGTAAAAGAGTGTATGAAAAATAAAGTTTTTATATTTTATGGTCGATTAGAAAAAAATAAAGGAATTTTATCATTGGTAGAAATGTGGCAAAAAGTACCAAAAGATTATGTACTACATATATATGGAACTGGGACTTATAAAAAATATATAGAAAGAATAGTAAAAGATAATGATAATATTATTTATTACGGTTTTAAAGAACAAAAAGTTATATTTCAAGATATATTAAAAAGTAGTGCTGTTTTAATAACAAGTGAATGGTATGAAACGTTTGGAATGGGAATACCTGAAAGTTTTTCATTAGGAACTCCAGTTATTTGCACTAAATTGGGAACTCCTAAAACAATAGTTGAAGAATCAAAAGGAGGATTGATCTATAAAATAAATGATTATAATTCTTTTTATAATTCTTTAAATGAAATTGTAAAAAATAATAAATATTATTCAGAAAACGCAAAATTATATTTTGATAAAAAATTAAATATTAAAAAAAATTATGAAAGATTGTGTGATATTTATGATAAAGCAAAAATTATTTAAAAATTATCCCAAAAGAGTGAATATAATAGGAGTCCCTATTTCTGTTGTAAATATGGATAAATGTATAGAATTTTTATTTGATAATTGGAAATTATCTCATGGAAATTATATTTGTGTATCTAATGTACATACTACAGTTATAGCACACGATAATATAGATTATTATAAAGTTCAATTTGAATCATTATTATCTCTTCCTGATGGAAAACCACTTTCGATAATTGGAAAAAGAAGATATCCAGAAATGGATAGAGTAACTGGACCTGATTTTATGAGAGAAGTTTTTAAAAAATCAAAAGAGAGAGAAATAACTCACTTCTTTTATGGGTCAACACAAGAAAATTTAGATACTTTGATAAAAAAAATAAAAGAAAAATATCCTTGGATTAAAATCGTAGGAAAAGAACCATCAGTTTTTAGAGATATGAATGAACAAGAAGAAAATGAATTAGCAAATAGAATTAATGCTACAAAAGCAGATTTTATATGGATAGCTTTAGGTGCTCCACGTCAAGAATTATTTTGTTATAGAAATAGAGGGAAAATAAATGGGATAATGGTGGGTGTAGGTGGTGCTTTTAGTATTCTTGCTGAAACTATACCAGAAGCACCACAATGGATGAAAAATATGAGCTTAGAGTGGTTATATAGATTACTTCAAGAACCTAGAAGACTATTAAAAAGATATGTAATTACAAATACAAAGTTTATTTATTATTTGTTAAAAAATAGGATAGTAGGGGATTAAAAAATGTATAGTTTAATAATATATGATACATCAAATTTTAAAGATTTTCCAATAGGAGGTCAATTAACAAGTATAAGAAATTTTTTACTTTATATTACAGAAGAGCATCCCGAAGAATGTAAAAAAATTCTTTTAGTTGGAATAACAACAGATGAGTGTAAGGTTGGAAAAATACAAATAATAAATATTGGAGAAAAAGAGTTTGATTTTTTGCCAATACTATATAGAGAAGTTAATTTAAATAATATTAAAAAATCAATGAGATTAGAATATTTAAAAGCATTATTTAAATTCAGAAAATATATTCCTAATGGAGAAAAAATAATTCATTATTTACATACACCTGAAGCTTTTATTCAAATAAAATTATGTCATCCTTTTTCAAAAATAGCTGTTTTTTCACATGGAGATTTTTTTAATATGTTAAGAGGGTTTAGATTTTATAGAAACAATAAATTAGTTAATATATTTTTTAATAAATTTATAGAAATTTTATTAAAAAAGTCAGACTTGATATTTACGTTAGACAAAGTTTCATTAAATAAATATTTAAAATATAATAAAAATGTTATTTCAGTTGATAATTCAATAGTTATTCCAAAAGAATTACCAATAAGAGATACTTGCCATGATCCATTGCGGTTGCTATTTGTTGGAAGATTTTCAAAAGTAAAAAGAATAGATGGAATCATAAAAGCGGTATTACCAATAAGAGACAAAATAGAGTTAACAATATTAGGTGATGGAGAAGAGAAAGAGTATTTAGAAAACTTAATTAGAGAAAATGATGCAGAAAGACATATTAATTTACTTAGCTCAGTTTCTCCTGAGAAAGTAAAAGAATACATGAAGAATAATGATGTTCTTATAATGAATTCTATTATAGAAGGGAAACCAATGACAATTTTAGAAGCAATGAGTTATGGTATGCCAATAATAACAACAGATGTTGGAGGAATTTCAGAGATTGTTAAATTTAAAAAAAATTCATTAAAAATAGATGGAGAAACTGAAAGTATAATATCAGCAATAAATTTTTCAAAAAATAATTATAAAATATTAGTAAAAAATTCTTTTTTGGAATCAAAAAGATTTGATTTTAAAATAGTGAATAAGAAAATATTTTTTTTATTAAAAAATATGAATAGTAATTAAAAGTTATTTTTAAAAAAGAAAAAATACAAGAAATATTTATTTAAATATTGAATAATATTTTTTATATATTAGATTTTTATTTAATAAAATAATGCGTAATCTTATAAGTTAAAATTAAATAAAATAATTAGGAGAATTATGAAAATAAAATATAAAGAAGTTAATATTATTTTTTTTGTAATAATATTTTTTTTTCAAATTTTTATAGATGGATACTATGTAGCTCATGGTTTAAATGTGGAATTGCAAAAAATTTTAAAATATATTATTTTGATAGTGGGAACTATTTTTGGATTGATGAGTATTAAAAATAAAAAAGGATTGTGTTATTTAAAAGAAGCAAAATTAATAATTTTTTCAAATTTAGGTATTTTAGGAATTTCTCTATTATTAATATTAGTTAATGGTGGAAATATAAAATATACATTTGAATTGTCATTTCGATTTATGATTACAATTTTATATTCTTTTGTTATATTAAATATTTTTAATTTAGATGAAATTTATAAATTAATGATATATTTATTATTTGTTTCAATATTAGGTTGGATTTTAGAAAAAGGAGTAAATATTCTTTCTATAAGTAATATAAAAAGTATTTCGTTTTTTAACTCATTTTCTCCTTTTGAAACACATTATTTTGCAGCTTCTTCTATAAATTGTTGTACTTTTTTCATGTATTATAGGAAAAATAAAATAATTTCAATAATATCTTTTATATTTGTATTATTGACATTTAAAAGACCTGCAATAGTTTTTTCCATTATTTTATTTTTATTACCTTTATTTATAAATATAGATAAAAGAATAAATAAAATGATAATACTGATTGGAAAAATTATGTGTATAACTGTTACTATTTTATGGTTTTATTTATTACTTTCAGAAAATAGTGATATCTTTTTTACAATTGTAAATGATATACCAGAACATTTTACTCAAGGTCGAAGTACGATTTTAAATTTAGTATTAGATACTGGATATAAAGCAGCCGGATTAGGATCAACTAATAGTATTACTTGGCATGGAATAGAAATGGATTTAATTCAATTCTTACTGGAAACCACAATATTTGGTTTAATAATTATTATTAACACAAATATTTCTATAGCTGGAAGAAAATTATATTCTTTTATTTTTATGACTTTTAATATGGTGACTTGTTTAACTGGTTCAAGTATGTATAATATTTTTGGGTGGATTCCTATTTACATAATATATGGTTGTATTAATTATAAAAAAAGTGAGAAATTAAAAATGAAATTTCCTTTAATACAAAGGAGGGAAAAAAGATATGCAAAATGAGGTATTAGTATCTATTATAGTACCAATTTATAATAGTGAAAAGTGGTTAAAATTTTGTTTAGATAGTATATTAACTCAAAATTATAAAAATTTTGAATTAATATTAATTAACGATGGATCTAAAGATAGCAGTGGTATTATATGTGATAATTATGCCAAAAGAGATTCAAGGATCAAAGTTTATCATAAAAAAAATGAAGGTGTTAGTGCTGCAAGAAATGACGGAATTAAATATTCTCAGGGGAAATATATACAATTTCTTGATAGTGATGATATTATAAAATTTCAAATGACTAAGGGGTTAGTGGAATTAGCAGAAAGAGAGAATGCTGATATTGTTATGTGTGATTTTGAAATATTAAATGAAATAGAAATATCTAATTATATTTTTCAACCAATTTTAGGAGTAAAAATTGGAAAAATGAATAAATTAGAAGCAATGAAAAATATTCTTAGAATTGATGGATATCAAGGATTTTTATGGAATAAATTATTAAAAAAAGAATTATTAAATATGAACAAAGAAATAAGATTTGACAATGGAATATCAATATGTGAAGATTTATTATTTTGTTGTAAATATTTATCTCAAGCAAATAAAATAGTTTATACATCTGAAAAATTATACGGTTATGTTCAACATGAAAATTCACTATCACATAAAATTGATAAAAAAATTTTAACAAGTATAGAAGCAAATAGACAAATAGCAATAATCTATGATAAATTTTTTTTACCAGAAGGACGTTCTAGATACATATATTCTATAGTAAATTTATTCACAATGATTAATTTCGATGTTATTAAAAATAAAAAAAAATACCTAGAAAAAGAAATAAAAGAAAAAAAAAATTGGTTTAAACCCAAATTACATACTAGAAAAGAATGTTTTGTTTATTATTTTTTAATTATGAATCCTTATTTATGTGGATATATATATATTATATTGAAAAAAATTTATAAAGTAATAAAAAATAAACAAAAGAAGGGGAAGAATATTGAAAAGAATAAAAGTTATTAAAGAAATATTATTAAATTTAATAATAACAGTAGGGATAAGTTTATCATTATTTCTTGTAAATAAATATTTTTCACTTTATTTAGGAATACAGAATTTAGGTTTAATGAAATTATTTACACAGCTATTAGCTTATCTTAATTTAGCCGAAATAGGCTTATCATCTGCTTCTACTTATGCTTTATATAAACCACTTGCAGAAAAAGATTATAATCAAATAAGTGTAATCATTAATACTATTGCTTCCTTATATAAAAAAATATCTTTGTTTATTTTAATAGTAGGTTTGTTATTAAATCCTATTATTCCTTTTTTTATTAAAGATAAATTAAAAGATGTAAATATTTACTTGTACTGGAGTTTATATGTTATCAACACTGCCTTAAGTTATAGTTTTGCAAAATATAGTGTTCTATTTACTGCAGATCAGAAATTTAAATTTGTTAGATTAATACAAGGTGAAAGTAGAATATTTTGCCAAATATTACAAATAATAATTATAATTAAATTTGAGTCATTTTTAATTTTTATTTTATTATTAATTTTAGATAATATAATCCAATTTATATTTTATAAAATTCATTATAAAAAGTATTATTTTAATATTTTTAAAACTAAAATAACTGATAAATCTATAACAAAAAATTTAAAAAATTTATTTTGGCATAAATTGGCAGGATTGATAGTTTTTAATACTGACTTAATACTTATTTCAAAATTTATTTCTCTTGAAGTTGTAGGAATATATGCAAGTTATCAAATGATAGTTCAAATGATAATAACATTAATAAATATAATTTTAAGTGTTTTAAGACCTAAAATTGGAAAATTTATAGCTGAAAATAATAAAGAAGAAATATTTAATTGTTGGAGAAATTTGAACATAATTTTTTTAAATATAAGTATACTGTTTTCTTTTTGTGCATATATTTTAATTGATGATTTTATCAAACTTTGGATAGGAAATAAATATATATTACCAAAGCAAACGACAATTTTAATTATTATAAATTTGTTTGTGCAATGTTTTAGAGGAGTGACAGATGTATTTAAAGATGGAAGTGGATTTTTTGATGACATTCAATTACCAATAATAGAAGCTATATTAAATTTTGTTTTTTCTATAGTTTTACTTTATTATATAGGATTAAATGGAGTAATAGTAGGAACTATAATATCAAATATTTTGATAATTTCTATAGCAAGACCAGTACTAGTATTCATAAAATGTTTTAATAAAGATTGGAAAGACTATATTGAAGTATATGGAAATTATTTAATCCTATTAATTTTATCTTTATTTGGATTAAATTTAATAATAAAATCTTTTATAATTTTTGAAATAAATGGATGGATAGAGTGGATAATTTATGCTATTAAAATTTCTAGTATTTCAGGAATTATCATATTTATAGTTTTTTTATTGAATAAAGAATTTAGAAATATTTTAAAAAAGATATTATAGGAAATAGAAATATAATTAATTTTAAAGGAGGAAAATAATATAAGTTTTAACTTATATTTTATATAAAATGTTATTTAATTCATATGAGTTTATATTTTTATTTTTACCAATTACTTTGGTAATATACTTTTTATTAAATAGATATAACAAAAATAAATGTGCTAAAGCTTGGTTAGTAATAGCTTCACTATATTTTTATTCATATTTTAATAGAATGTATTTAATACTTATAGCTATATCAATTTTAATAAACTATTTTATAGGAAAACGATTATCAAACAATAAAGTGGATATAGTTCAAAGAAGGATATTATTAATATTTGGAGTTGTATTTAATTTAGGAATATTAGGGTATTTTAAATATTATGATTTTTTTGTAGAGAATATTAACATAGTATTTAAGAGCAACTTTCATTTATTACATATAATGTTACCATTAGGAATATCATTTTTTACATTTCAGCAACTTTCGTTTGTAGTAGATATGTATAAAAGATATCATTTAATTTATGATTTTTTAGATTATTGTTTATTTGTAACATTTTTTCCACAGCTAATAGCAGGACCAATAGTATTACCAACAGAGATGTTACCTCAATTTGAAGCTGAAAGTAATAAAAAAATTAACTGGGAAAATATGAATAGAGGATTATATGTATTTTCTATAGGATTAGCAAAGAAAGTAATAATAGCAGATACAATAGCAAATTTTGCCAATGCAGGATTTGATATAATGGATAAATTAAATTTTATAGAAGCATGGTTAACATCAATATCATATACATTACAATTATATTTTGATTTTAGTGGATATTGTGATATGGCAATAGGGATTGCTTTGATGTTTAATATAGTGTTACCAGCAAACTTTAATTCACCATATAAATCAACTAATATACAGGAATTTTGGAAGAAGTGGCATATGACATTAGGTAGATTTATGACAAACTATCTATATATTCCATTAGGAGGAAATAGAAAAGGAGAATTAAAAACATTAAGGAATTTATTCATAGTATTCTTGGCAAGTGGTATATGGCATGGAGCAGGTTGGAATTTCATAATTTGGGGAATGTTACATGGAATATGTATATTGATTCATAGAATATGGAAAAATAGTGGAAGAAAATTGAATAAATTAGTAGGTTGGTTTATAACCATTAATTTAGTGAATATCTTCTGGATATTTTTTAGAGCGAAAACAGTAACAGAAGCACTAAGAGTAATAAAGGGAATGTTTAATATAAAAGGGGGTATTTTATATATTCCACAAGAAGACATAGAGCTTTTTATAGAATATACTAATGGAAAACTTAGAACATATGAAAGTGTTTGGTGTATAATAGAATTCCAAGAAGTTGCAGCATAAAATTTCAATAAAAAATCCATTGTAAATTTACCCTAAA